>JAHFHB010000100.1:2686-6926 GCA_023247135.1 Candidatus Omnitrophota bacterium | reverse complement strand
ATGCGCGTTATGAGGGCGTTGTTTTCGCCGGCATGGAAAATGGCATGCCGCCGGTCGGCCTTTACGAGGTGGCGGCCAAGGCGGATATCACGGTGGTGGCCCAGGAGTCGCATCCGGACTTAAAGCAGATCAATCTTAAACAGCTATCCGACAGTCTTAACGGGCGGCCTTTCTTTGATGGCATCGGACTTTTCGGCCGCCGCGCCAACGGCAGCGAAGCGCTTTACAGCTTTGCCGCGCTCAAAGCGCAGGCGAACCCCATTCATTTGATCAGCCTCGGCCGGCCCGCGCTCAATCGCCTGGAAGACAGTCACGTGTTTAAATCGCCGGATGAAATCAGCGCCGCAGGCATTGGTTTTTCCGCCAAGCGCATCACCGTCATGGGCGGCGGCTACGTCGGTTTGGTCACGGCCGCCAAATTGGCGGAACTGGGGCATGAAGTTTGGGTGTATGAACCGGTGGCGGCCAAAGTGGCCATGCTGGATCAGGCGCCGGATAAAATCAAAACACCTATTTACGAACCGGGTTTGCAGGAGCTCATCCGGGAAATGGCGCGGCAGGGCCGCTTTCACGCGACAGGCAATTTGGCGCAGGCCCTCGAAGGCAGTGATCATGTTTACGCGGCGGTGCCCACGCCGCAGTCAGACGATGGTGCCGCGGATTTAAGTTACCTCAAAAGCGCGGCGGAAAATTTTGCCGCAGAATGGGTGCGTCTTCGCGAGGATTCGCCGGAAAAAATTCCCAAGCATCCCGTGGCCTTTACGATTAAATCGACGGTGCCTTCCGAGGCGATTGAAGTCGTAAAACAGGCCTTTTTGCGCGCCGGACTCCAATGGGGCACGGAAGCCGTGGCGGTCAGTAATCCGGAATTTTTACGCGAAGGCTCGGCCATGAACGATGTCAGCAAACCCGACCGCACTGTGTTTGGAATACCCGCCGGATTGGACGCGCAGACGCACGCAGCACTTGAACGGGAATTCCTGCAAATTTTTTATCCGCTGATGCAGGCGTATCCGCACGAAATACTTTTCACCACGCCCGAAGTTTCAACCATGATCAAATACGCGGCCAATGCCATGCTGGCGCTTTCGATCACCGCTTCGACCGTGCTTTCCACCGAAGCCGTTCTGCATAAGGCTGATTTCAACGAGGTGATCGCGGTTTTGCAAAAACTGGATCCGATCGGCGCCCGGGCTTTTATTTTTCCGGGCTGCTGGGGCGGTTCTTGCTTTCCTAAAGACACGCGCGCCGTCAGCACGGCTTCCCGGGCCCTTACCGCGGGTAAAAAATCGCTGCCGCTGGTGCAATTTGCCGACGGCATGAATGACGTTTTGAAACAGGAAGCCGTGGAAGAAGCTGCACGCCTGCTGGGCGGCTCGCTGAAAGGCAAGTCGCTGGCTTTTTGGGGCATGACCTTCAAACCTGAAACAGACGATGTGCGGGAAACGGTGTCTGCAAGCGCCGCCTTTCTGGCGCTGTCTCTGGGGGCGCGCGAAATCCGCGTGCATGATCCGATTGGCCGAGAGGAGTCTATTCAGCGGATCTGGCAAAACTTCATCGGCGAAATTGCCAAAGTGGCTTTCCACGATGGCCGTTTCACGGCGGCGGCGGAACTATTTTATCAAAAAGCGCCGGAGGCCGTTTCAGAGCGCATCCTGCAGGCTCTTCGGGCGCGGCTGCAGGGTACCGCGTATGCAGAGTCTGACTTGCCGCTGATGCTCAGCCGCGACGCGCCTGCCTTTGTCCGTCGGGCGCTGCTGGAAACGTATTTTTACGAAGTTTTTATGAAGCGCGACGAGCAGGGCGTGTTTCAAGATCGTGTGGTGTACAGTGCCACGGTTGAAGATTCTGTCCGGGCGGCGGGTGGGCACCCCGTCGAAGCGCTGCTTTTACTGACGAACTGGAACGACTACCGCCTGGTAAATTTTCCGGAGCTGCTGTCGCTGAATGGCAGCCATTTACGCGCGCTTGTCGATGCCCGCGGGTTTTTTGACCGGCAGGCTCAGGCGGGGGACTTTGCGAAGCTCGGCATTGCCTACGCGTCCAACCGGATTCCGCTGATTCCGGCGGCTGTGCGTTCGGAGATGCGAATCCACAACCGTCCGGCATTTTTGGAACAGGGATTGCGCGCGGCCATTTCGACCGAGGCCTTTGCCGCAGCGGCGGAAAATTTTGCCGCATCAGTTCCGGGCGAAGCGCTGGCGGCTGAAATGGTTTTGGCGGCACGCTGGGGAGGAACTATTTTTAAAACGGCACCGGACTTTGCCGCGCAAGACTCCAGGCTGCTGCCTGCGGCCTACGCGGCGATCATTCTCGAAATTCTGCGCGACTCGCGCCGGGATAACGCCTGGGTAGCGGTGGTTCGCGAATTAGCCAAGTCTGAACTCGGCCCTTACGCCGGACTTTTGCTGGACGCGTCCGATGTTCCCCTGCGGCTTATTTTTCCGGCCGGAAGCACGGAGATTCCGGAAAGTATCCAGGCGCTTCTGGCGCTCAGTTCCCGGCACGATCAAATTTCGGTTTTGACTCATGAAACACTGGCCGGTGCGCGCCGGCAGTACGCTGCTTTTTCAAATGACCTGCACCGCCGTTTTGGCGTGCACCTGGGGTCGCCGGAGCAATTTCAGGTTTTACCGACGGGCCCGGGTGGCGCCGATTTGATGCGCCAGCTTGAGCGCGCGGCAACGGCGCCGTTCAGCGGCAATACCGGCGTGATTCTGCGGGAGGCACGCTGGATCAGCGCCTTGCGCTATCTCGGCGAGCGGCGATTTCGGTTTGATGCGCGCCTCTTGAACCGTGACGTCGCGATTTTACTCACGGCGGCACTGCTCCGGCGTAAACTGCCCGATGCGGCCGCGTCCGTATTGAATCTGGAAAAAGCCGCGCTGGAGCAGGGGATTCGCGCCGGCGATCTGATTTCGCGGCTGGAGAGTTTCATGCGCAAATTCCACGACCTCGCCGCCTCCGCCTAATCTGCCCAGGAACTCGCGGCGAAGAACTTCCGCCTCTTTTGATCTCAGCCTGTTACTGTGCATCATTTCCGCCGGGGTCCATCATCTATATCTCATTTAATTACATGTAGTTATGATCGTATTTGCATATTTATGCAAGAGCGTTTATACTTTTATTAGTAAATAACTTTAAAAAGTATAGTAAAGATCGTAACTCACAACCGGAGCACCCTCAATGCGGCTCTTCAGTTGCCTGCGGTCCCTGGGGCGAGGAATCAGCCTGTGCCTGTGTTTTCTGCTCGCTGTGGCGCTCCCGCCACGCCTGAACGCAGAAACAAGCCCGGCGCCGGGCCCCTTGTCCAAGGCGGCGGAGGTTTCGCCCCTGGAACTTTTGCGCCAGTTTCCCATTCCTGCCGACCAGGGACTTGTGACGGCGATTCATCCCGGCCGGCCCGGCCGGTTTATCTTTTTGATCCAGGACGCGCACGCAAATCTGGGGACACAGTTGAATGCGGCGCGTTTGCTGCAGCACTTGAGTGAGCACGGCGGACTGGACGGAATCGCATTTGAGGGCGGTGCCGGGGAACTTGACGCCGGTGTGCTCAATTTCTACCCGGATGCGCAGGTGCGCGCAAACGTCTCGGAGTATTTTTTAAAGCATGCACGTATCGGCGCGGCCGAGTATTACGCGTGGAATGCGCCGCGGCCGGTGCTTCTCTTCGGCGCTGAAGATGCCGCGCTGTATGAACAGAACCGCATGGCCTACATGAAGGCGCGCGATGCTTCGCTGGACGGCCGCGCGCAGCTGCGCCAGCTGGAAACCCTGCTTGAAAATCTGGCGCGCTATATTTTCCCAGAGCCCTGGAAAGAATTGCGTAAATCAAAACTGCTGTTTTACTCTGGTAAAGTTTCGCTGGCGGAGTATCTTGCGGATTTGATCAACGCGGCCGTGGCGTTGAAAATTTCGCAGGGGCCGCTGGAAGCCGTCCGGAAAAATCTTGCGGTTGACGTGCTTGAGGCCGCTGAAAATTTTCGAAAAAACGACGCAGCACTGGATGCCTGGATCGATCAGCTCAAGCTTGTCCTGAAACCCGACCGTCTTTCTACCTACCTCGCCAATACCGCGCAATACCGCCTGCATAAACTGCCGCGCTCCGATTACTTTTCCTTTTTGACGGCCGAGCTCGCGCGGCGCTACGGCGCTCAGTCGCTGCCGGAGCAGGATGCGCCCTGGGTGCGCCATCTGCGCTATGTGATCGCCTGCGATACGGCGGCGCCACAAATGCTTG
>JAHFHB010000100.1:0-2676 GCA_023247135.1 Candidatus Omnitrophota bacterium | reverse complement strand
TGAGATTTTCAACCGCCTGTATGCGCTCGAATGGTCTCGGGACGACGCGGATTTTTTCGCGGCACAGCGCGGCGAATTCAATTCGGCGACGTTTGTCAACCGCCTGATGCCGCTCATGAAGAAACACCGTTTTCAGCAGTCATTGCCGCTTCTGGCCGTGCTCGACCGCGATCTGCCGCGCATCGAATATTTTTATAAAAAAACCCTGGAGCGAGACGCGGTACTGATTCAAAACACCCTGGCTGAAATGGAATCGGCGCAGCTGAAAAGCTTGGCGTTGATCGCCGGGGGATTCCATCTGCAGGGAATCGAGCGCGTGCTCAAGGCCGGAAATTATTCCTACGCGGTGCTGCTCCCCCAGGCGACGGGCCCGACAAGTGTGCGGGATTTGAAAAATCTTGAAGACGCCCTGCGGTTGAAGCCCCTGATGCTGGAAAAAAGCATGAGCGGACTTTTTCAAAAAACAACGGCCGCGGTTTTGCGCGCACCGCTGACCCAATTGGCGCCGCCCGCCATGTTCCCGCGGCGTGACGCCGATTTAAACAAGCTGGAGCTGTATCCGGCGTCACTGCTTAAAACTGCCGTCCGCCTGATGCTGGTGCTAGGCAGGCTTGTGGATCCCGAAAAAAACGATCCGGCCGGACTTGAAATTCCGGCACAGTCGCTCCGGGCATGGCTGGAACCGGAACGTATTGCCGCGGCTGCGGCGATGACGCGCATGACGGAGGAGGGGGTCCCGTTGCTTCTCAATTTTCCGGACGACGCCGAACGTATGGCCTTTTTATGGGCGCCGGGGGATTTAAAACCACGCAATGCGGCCGGGTTTCGCGGCCGAAAATCGCAATGGCGGCTGCGGTTTAAAGACGGGACGCTGGCGGCTTACCCGGAAACAGATCCCGGACTTCTGAGTTTCCGAGCTTATGATCCTGATATTGCGGCAAAACTGCGGCGGATTCATGATGCGGACGCTCCAGCCGGCCGCGCCAGGTCCGCGGAAGCGCCGCATGTTCTGCCCGGAGCGCTGCAGTTTCTCACGGCGGACGCGCTTGCCTCGGTCAACAAGGCCATCCTGTCAGGCCCGATGGGAGCCATTTCAAAAAAAGCGGATCTAAACGCCATTGCGGCCTTTCAGCCGGCGCAATCCGCGGCGGTTTTGCGGGCCGCGTTGAGCGGACCGCACCAAATATTTTTTCAGGATCCGGCTGCCGAAGCTGTGCCGCGCCTCAAAACCTGGGACAAAGCCGCGGCTGTGGCGCGTGCCGCCAATACGCTGTGGCGCGATGCCGAGGGAACCGGCTATTTGCAGGCTTTGTACGCCGAGGGGCCGGGCATGCGGGCGAGTTTTGAGATGACGCGTGCGGCTTTGCGCGAAATTCCAAAGCATGCGGCTGCTTTGAACGCGGCGCCGGAGGACAGCATCCGCGGAACTTCGGAGGAGGAGCGGCTTGATTTACAAAAACAAATGGTTCAGGACTGGGACTATTTTCGCGTGCTGACGGCGCCACGCGATGAACACGCCGTTCATTTCAGATTGCCGGCCGTAGATGCGGACGTGTCCCTGACGGACGAAGGCGATGAAATCGAATCGGGGGCCTCGCTGGGGGGCTATCTGCGCGTTATTTTGGCGGCGGAACGCCTGGGACTGACTGGAGGGGGGATTACGCCGGAAGAAGCCGGCGCGCGCATCCGCGATCTCGTACGCGAAATGCAGAAAATGCCGCGTTACCGCGGATTCTTTTTTCATGCCTATTCATCCAGCCGCGCCGCCCAGGGCACTTATGGGGTGGCCGATACGAACGTTGAATTCACGGACAACAAGTGGGTGGAGTCCGGCTTGCAAATGGTTCTCTCGGCGGTGAACAGTCCCGCGCATGCGCTGGGTCTGCCGCTTGACACTCTGGAAGCGATTCGAGCCATTTTAGCGGCGATGAATTTCCATGCTGTTTTTTATGATTTCGCCCGGCACGCCTACCGCGTTTCTTTGCATGTGGACCGCTACGGACGCGTCGAATTCTCAAAAGACGTGTGGCATTCCCTGGGAACCAGCTGCCGGCAGGCACTGATTTCAGAAGTCAGCCGCCTGAATGAATCCGAGCGGCCGGCTTATCTCGCCGCGCTGATCGAAGGGACCGGAAAGCCGGCCTCAGAAAGTGATGCGGATTTTCTGCTCGGCGCGTTGGATTTAGACGAACGCCGCTTCTTTCCGGACACACTGGGCCAGATGTATAGAGCCGCCGCCCAGCGTGAAAAAAACCGTACCGAGGAAAAACTCGCGCAGGGCTCTTAACATCGTCGCAGGTGCTCCGATGCCGCGCTTCACGCGTCAGGTGACGCGTGTAAGCTGGAGCTCGTCTCTTTTTTTTGTGCTATAATTCCGCATGCCTGAAACCATCCGCCTCTGCATCGCGCAATTCAATCCGACGGTCGGCGATTATGCGGCCAACACGCGCCGTATCCTCGAATGGATCCGCTCCGCGGAAAGCCAGGCGGCGCGGCTGATCGTGTTCCCGGAATTGGCGCTCTCGGGTTATCCAGTCTGGGATCTCGCCAATAAAGAACGTTTTGTCGCCGAGGGCTTGCGCTGCCTGAATCAGATTGCCAGGGCCACGCGCGCGCTGCAAGTGCACGTCCTGCTTGGGTTCATTGATTCGTCCCGGCATGCGCGTTCCGGCCACA
>JAHFHB010000099.1:6414-6965 GCA_023247135.1 Candidatus Omnitrophota bacterium | reverse complement strand
GGCCGGCTCCGCCGAAGCGCAAATCAGCATCAAATCCACTCTTGACCGGGCCCAGATTACGATCGGGGATCCGCTGACGCTGACCGTCACAGTGGAAGCGCCGCCTTCGTGGACTCTTCTCGAAATTCAGGCCCAGCCCGACCGGCGTTTTTTTGAAATCCGGAAGACAGACGCGTTTAAGCGCACGCGTGATGGCTTGGCCGTCACGGGGCAGAAAATTGTTTTTACTTCGTTCGGGCTTGGCGATTATGTGCTGGAGCCCGCACGCGTAGACTACCGGGATGCCTCCGGTCAGGTCAAAACCGCGTACGGCAACAAGGTCTACCTGTCGATTCAAAGCGTCATCGGCACCAGCACCGCAAAAGACATCCATGACGCCAAGGGGGTTGTGTCTATTCCGTTGCGCTACGCCCGGCTGTTTGTGATGGGTGCGGCGGCGCTGGCGATTCTCGCGGCGGCGGGTTTTCTGATCTGGCGGCGATTCAAATCCGGCAAACCGGTCGCATTGGAGCTAGCGATACAAACCACGCTTGAGCAAGACGCCATTGCCA
>JAHFHB010000099.1:0-6404 GCA_023247135.1 Candidatus Omnitrophota bacterium | reverse complement strand
AGTACCGCGAATATTTTTTTACCTTCTCTGAAATCGTACGCGCGTACATGGAAAAGCGCTTTCTCATTCTGGCCGTAGAATCAACCACGGATGAAATTTTAAAGGCCCTGCGCGCCCGGGAAACTCCCGCGGGGTTTCTGCAAAGCGCCCGGGAAACTCTCGAAGCCGCAGATCTGGCCAAGTTTGCCAAGTGGAAACCGGACCCGGCCGAAGTGATTCAACTCAATAAAAATGCCAAGACATTGATCGAACTTGCCGCTTTGCGGGAGGCCGGTCATGGAATTTAGATATGTGTGGGTGTTTTTTCTCATTCCGCTGGTTCCGGGGGTGCTTTGGCTGGCCGGACGCCGCAAAAAATCCCAGCTTGTTTTTTCAACGGCAGCCTATTTTCCGCACCGAATCAGTTTGCGGGTTTTGCTTCTGCGTTTTTTGCCCCTCCTGCGCGGACTTGCGCTGGCATTGATTTTGTGCGCCCTGGCCCGGCCGGAGCGTGTCAGTTCCGACCGCGAGTACCAAACCAAGGGCGTGGATATCGTCATCTCACTGGATCTTTCAGGTTCCATGCTGGCGGAGGATTTCAAGCCTTCCAACCGGCTGGTCGTCGCCAAGCAGGAAGCCGCCAAATTTATCCGGGGGCGTGAAAATGATCGGATCGGGCTTGTCGTTTTTGCCAAGAAAGCTTTTACGCAGTGCCCGCTGACGCTGGATTATGAAATCCTGATCAAACTCCTGAATGATCTGCAAATCGGCATGATCGAAGACGGTACTGCCATCGGAATGGGACTGGCCACCGCGGTCAACCGTTTGCGGGACAGCGATGCGAAAAGCAAGGTGATCATTCTCATCACGGATGGCGAAAACAATGCCGGCAAAATCGACCCCGTGACCGCCGCCGAACTTGCCAAGTCTTTCCACGTCAAGGTGTACGCCATTTGCATCGGCCGGGGAGGGCTTGTGCCGTTTCCGGTCGATGACCCGCTGTTTGGAAAGCGTTACGTCCAGGCCAACGTACCCATCGATGAGTACACGCTGAAGCGTATTGCAGACATCACCGGCGGACTTTTCTTCCGCGCGCGGGATCCCCAGTCCTTGACCGAAATTTATGAGAAAATCAACCAGCTTGAACGGACGGAAATCAAGGTGAAGGAATACCGCAGCTACGCGCCGCTCTTTGCCTGGTTTTTGATCCCGGCGATGCTCCTGCTGTTCGTCATTTCACTTCTTGAGCGGACTTACTTGCTGACGGTGCCCTAATGCAGTTCTATCATCCTGAAGCATTCGCATGGCTGTGGATTCCGGTTTTGCTGTTCGGGACCGGCTTGCTTTCCGGACGGTTTTGGCGGCAGCGTGTCCGCACGCTGGGTTCCGAAACCGTCTTTACCGGAAAATTGATGCCCGATTACCGTCCCGGCGAGGCGGCCAGCCGCATGACTTTTCTTATTTTGGCCATGCTGTGCTTTATCACGGCTCTGGCACGACCGCAATGGGGGGAATCCAGCAAGAAAATCGAACGCAAGGGCAGCGACATTCTGTTTCTGCTGGACACGTCTTTAAGCACACTTGCCGATGACGTGAAACCGAACCGGATGGAAGTCGCCAAGAATAAAATCAAAACGGTCGTGCGCCATTTGAAGGGGGACCGGGTCGGCCTGGTGGTCTTTTCTGGCAGCGCTTTTCTACAGACGCCCTTTACGCTGGATTATGCCGCCTTCTTTCTTTTTCTGGATGCCGTACGCGTCGGGCACGTACCGGACCCAGGATCTTCCCTGGCATCCGCGTTTCAGTTCGTGCTGAAAATTTTCCCGCAGGAAGAGCTCAAGCACAAGGTGCTGATTTTACTGACAGACGGAGAAGATAACGAGGGCGGCCTCGACCCGATGCTTGACGCCCTGGAGCAGGCGCATATCCGGGTTTACTGCATCGGGATGGGAACCGAAACCGGAGGACCGATTCCTCTGCGCGACAATGCCGGCCACCAGACCGGCTTCAAAAAGGACCGTAACGGTGAAATTGTGATTACAAAACTCAATCCGCCGCTGCTTGAGAAGATCGCCCGTCAAACCCGCGGGCTCTTTTTACCCACCACAGCCTCAGACCAGGATGTTGAGGTTTTGTTAAAACACATCGGAGTCTCCGGAGCTCGAAAAATCAAGGAGCAGACCATCCTTGAAAAAGAGGACCACTACGCGCTTTTCCTCCTTTTAGGTTTGTTGTGCCTGCTGGCGGAACTTTTTGTGCGACGAACCCGCGCTCTTAAAAACACTGCCGTTCTCATAAGCCTTGGGCTTGTATTTCTCTCGCAATGCGGATTTTTGGAAACATCCCGCAGTTTGAACGAAAAAGCCAATCAGGACTTCTCGCAAAAGAAATACCAAAGCGCCGCCGAAAAATATCAAAAGGCAAAAGTCAAAAATCCGGACGACCCGGCCATCCGCTACAATCTCGGCACGGCACTCTACGAGGGCCGGCAGTACCGGGAAACTCAGCCCGAATTAAAAAAAGCGCTTGAAACCAAGGAACCAAGCCTGAAAGCCAGGACTTACTACAACCTTGGCAATACGGAGTACCGGCTGGGCAATTTCGAGGGTGCGATCAGCGCTTACAAGGAAGCGCTCAAGCTGGATCCCGCAGACAAGGACGCGAAATTCAACCTGGAGTTTGTCGAGAAACAAAAGGGCGCCTTTGATAAAAAAGACGCGGAACGGCAGAAAGACAATCCCAAACAGAATCAAAAAAATCAGCAGAATAATCAAAACCAGCAGAGTCAGCAAAATAACCAGAGTCCACAAAACCAAAAAGACCCGCAGACTAGCCCGCAGAATCAAAAAGACAAGCAGGACTCGTCTCAAAAAAACAACCCGTCTCAGCAGAATCAAGATCAAAACAGCCAGAGTCAGGGCGGCCAGGGCCAGCAGGAGTCACAAAATCAAGGTTCTCAGCAAGGTTCTCAGGGGGAACAAAATAAACAGGATTCGCAGCCAGCGGGCCAAGGCAATCCGAAGGATACGCAAAACCAAAAGGATCAGCCGCAGGAGCCGAAGTCAAAGGATGAGTCGCAGCAGTCCGGCCAAAGCGGCCAGCCGGATTCAAAAGATGCCCAGAATCAGGACAGCCGACAACAAACACAGCCAAATCAAAAAAATGAGCCGCAGGAGCAGCGGGGCGAACCCAAACAAAATCAGGGTGAAAACGCACAAAACCAACCAGCCCCGGATCGGGAACAGCAAGGACAAAGCGGAGCTGAGCCGAAGCAAGAGCCCGGCGAGGAACAGGGACAGGCGCAGGAGAAAGGGCCGCAGCCTCCAAAAGAGGAAGCGGGGCAGGAGCAGCACGAGCAGCCGGATCAGGAACCCGGTCAAACACAGGAGCCAGGGGCAGGGGTACAAGAAAATCAGGATCAGCAAAAGACCGGCGAAGACGAGCCGCAGCAAGGCGCCGATACTGCCGCCGGCGGCCAATCGGAGACCGGGAAATCAGGTCAAGAAGGCCGTTCAGCCGGCTCACTTCAAGGACAAATGAGCAAAGAAAACGCGCTGCGTATTCTTGAAGCGCTCGGCGACAGCGAAAAGGAATTCAATGATTTGCGGCGGCCGCCTCTGCACAAGGATAGGCCGCCGGTGGACAAAGATTGGTAATAAAAAGGGAGGATGTTTATGACTTTATCTGAAAAGATTAATGCAGATCTGACTGCGGCCATGAAAGCCAAAGACACCGTACGGCTGCTGGTATTGCGCATGGCCAAAGCTGCGATGACGCATGCCGCCATTGAAAAAAAGAAGGATGGCTTAGACGATCTTGAAGTTCTGGACGTATTGGCCAAGCAGGTTAAACAGCGCCGGGAAAGCATTGAAGCTTTCGAGAAAGCAGGCCGCAAAGACCTTGCGGATAAGGAAAAAGCTGAGCGGGTCGTGCTTGAGAGTTACTTACCGGCCCCATTATCGACCGAAGAACTCCAAACCCTCGTACTCGCGGCCATTCAGGCCAGCGGCGCCAGGGTAAAAGCAGATATGGGCAAGGTGATGGGAATCTTGATGCCTCAGGTTAAAGGCCGTGCTGACGGCAAGGTTTTGAGCCAGTTGATTCAAAGCCGACTGACCTAGGTTTGTGATTAGATTATTTAACATAATATTGATTATAGGACGTTAATCCAATAAGAAAATTAGCTCTTCTCTCTCAAATCCCGCGGCCTCATGCCGGTCTTAAGCTGGATCACGCGGTCAAAAAACAGGATTCCATTTAAGTGATCGATCTCATGCTGGATACAAACCGCTTCTAGCCCCAGCGCCTCCTTAACGTGCTCCGTGCCCAAAATGTCCTGATACCGCACCGTGACCTTGGTCCAGCGATGCAAATACCCTGAGTACTCCGGAAGGCTCATGCAGCCCTCATGGCTAAGCTGTTCACCGGCATGAGCGATGATTTCCGGGTTAATCAGAACCAGCCGCGCGGCCTCCGGCACTCGAGCTCTGACGTCTACAACCGCCATTTTGAGGCTGAGCCCAAGCTGCGGCGCCGCAATGCCAACCCCCATTTTTTGCCTGGCCATCACCGCCTGCAGTCTTTCCGCGGCGGCAGCCAGACTTGCGTCAAACTTGAGGATGGGATGGCATGTTTTTCGCAGACAGGCGTCGGGAAAAAGTTTGATTGCAGATTTCGACTTTAAGAAATGGCGGATGGGATCCATCGGGCTCTATTCGAGTTTGCTGTTTAGAGCAGCTGCGTGGCTGCGCTTGAAATATGAATTTCCACCTTGAGTTTCTTTCCCAGCCGCAGCATAGCGCCGTGCAGGGGCTGAAGCTTGAAATGTTTTGGGGCACAAAATTCGAGCAGCATGGTGTAAATCCGGCTTTTGCCGGAGCCGATCAGGCGGGATTCCAGGCTTTGAATGTTTAATTTTCTTCGGGCAAGCAGACGGCTGACATGGTAAACAATTCCGGTTTTGTCGCGGCCGATAACGCGCACCAGGTACGTGTTCAGATTCGATCGGGGCTGAGAAAGCCGCAAATGACCGGGAAGCCCGCAGTCAAAGACGGTTAATTTCCAGGACTTTGCCAGCCGGCACAAGGCGCCCAGCACTCCCCTGCGCTTGGCCGGCGTCATTGCAGCGATGAGCATCATGGCAAATTGACCCTCCAGGATGCTCATACGGATGTCTTCCAGATTGGCACCCGCGCGGTAGAGGATCCGGGTTGCCGCATGAATAATTCCGGGACGATCCTTGCCGGTAATCACCAAAAGTTGATGTTTCATGAAGTTCCCTCCGGTTCAAAATAAGCCGCCACTTTTTCCTCGCTTTTCCTGACAAGGGCCGCGCGGGTCTGTTGCAGCATTTTATCAGCAAGAGCGCCCAAATCGACGCGAAATTCCGCATTTTTCGCATCCCCCTGCAGGGCGCCTTGAATGACGATCCGATGCGACGTGTTTTCCAGGTAGCGCAGATTTTTCACGTCCTGAAGCATCTTTTCACTCAAGTAGTCCGTCAGAATGAGGTCTGCCGTGAATGCAAACTCCCCGCTTTGCAAAACCCGCCCCGTCCCTTGCAGGTTATAAAGCGGCGTCACAAGCAGAAATTGCCTCAGAGCGAGCCAGTCCGTGTTTCTCGCATGGGTCACCTCGGCTCTAAAAATCTCATAACGAGTTTGCGCGGCTCCGAGAGCTTCCTTGACCGGCGCGTGCTGAAGCGCGCTGGCCATAATTCCGGATAATCCGGGCACGGCGCTCATCTGCTCAAAAACACCGCGCAGAAGGTTTTGTTTCAGAAAGATACCGTTTCTAAAATCCAGGGCCCCGTCGAAATCCGCCCCCCAAAATAAATTGGCCGCCCCTGTATCGCGCGGCGCACTCGCGTAGTGAAGTTCTGTGGTCAACATTCCGGTCCTGGGCAGCGGCAGATGTAAGCGACGCCGCACCGGCACCCAGGGAAGTCTCTGGGTGTGGATTTGCCCTTGCAGTGTCGCGCCTGTGCCGGTGTTCAAAACCGCGTAGCTTCCCTGAAAGCGGCTGCGTTCTGCGAGTGTAAAATCAAACGCCGTTTCATGGGCTTTAAACAGTAAATCGAAACGCAGCGGAAAGTGCCCGACCCACTCCCCTTTCCCGCCCAGGGCCCATTCTCCCTGCGGGTTAAAGGCCATACTACTTTCCAGGCATTTGATCTGAAACTTTGTTTTTAAAGCCACAATATCAAAACTTCCGCCGTGCATGCGGATCGGAACCGGGAAGTGACGCATTGGCAGTACGGCAACAGGGTTCTGTAAAACAGTCTCGGGTTCCAGAAAAAGTGTGCCCTGGGGGTTTTCAACCGTAAGGCCCCGAAGACGCAGCACTGGCTGCGGGGCAAAATGCAGCGCAATCGACCCATAGGCCTCACCGGCACTCAGTTGAACAGGCAACGTACTCTGGCCCGC
>JAHFHB010000098.1 GCA_023247135.1 Candidatus Omnitrophota bacterium | reverse complement strand
ATAGTTGTTGTTTAGCGCATCCCCTACGGTGGGGGCATACTCGGTTCCGGCATAAAAAGCAGTGGCCGTGGGCTCATAATACAAAGACGGATGCAACAGTTGTGTTTGCCATTCTGCAAATGAAATCAGCGCGATGGGCAGTTTAAAATCCTTGAACCAGGCATCTATCACAATCAGGTCCGCCTGAGCCTCTGCGGATTCCGGATCGGTGACCGGGGTTGCACCGCTGAGGGCAACGGCAATGTGTCGATTCAATTCGGCGGTTGTAGCATACCCATACAGCTGGTTAAACTGCAGCCAGCCTTGGGTCTCGAGAAATTTAACGAAGACAGCCAGGGTGCGCGACCAATCCATGCAGTTGGAGCACTTGAACCCTTGCTCCGCATTGGGTTTAGCAGCCGCGTTAGACGGCGCAGGCACCAAGTCCCAACCCGGAAAGGTCAGGTACTCTTCAAAAGCGTTAACGATTTTTTCGAGTTCGGCTTGCCGCGTGGCCGCGCGAGCATTGCCCGTCGCCGGATCTATAAAATGATTTTTAAGACGTTCCTGTTCTGCTACGCTGAGCTCCACCGAAAAATCAGACACGCCGTAATACCCGTCGCCATCATTAAACACCCGTAATGACACAGGGCCGGCTGGCCGCATCTCCGAGCGCGCCTCCGCGGGGAGAGAGACCTGGTGGAGGGACTCCGGTGTTTCTCCAATTTCTCGCCCACGAAAGTAAGTTCCGTTTTTTGACTTCAAATCGCTGGACTCTATCCGGATCGTATTTCCGGTTCTTTTTAAATAAATTTTGAAATGATTGTTCGACACTCCGAAAGCTTTCTTGAAAATAATCTTGTGATCCGCCTCTGCCGTTGGCTTTCTTCCACCGCTAAAAGTCATAGTACCGCCGTCCAGCAAGACAAATTCGTGTCCTGCCTCGAAGGTATCTCCGTCAATCTTGTCCAAGCGAATTTGTCCCGCGGAACCTATCAAAATATGTACTCTCGCCAAACCCGCTCGACCCAGTTCGATGGGAACCATCGCAATAGGATCAAAAGATGGCGGCTGTTGTTCGTTGGCAATCAACGCCACGTCTGCGTCCAGCGGCACCTCAGGGAAAAACTTACGGAATTCCTGAGTCATCGGGGTTTTACCCAAATAATAGCGCCACAGACTGACGTAACTTTCAAAACTGTCTAAAAAGTCGCCATACCCGCCGCTTTCGTCGTCGTATTCATAAATGGGAGCCGTCATGTCCCAAAAGTCTGGCCGGCTTTTCCTGACACCCAGTGCCGTCCGCGGAGAATGCGGATTCATGATAGACCCGTACATGACACGGCCCAGCTTGTCTTGAATCACGCTGTATTCAAGATTCCCATCGGCGGAATGTAAAACGCGCACCGTCACAAGCCCGTAATGGTATTCGCGTTCAACACCATTCACGATTTCTTTGATAAGGCCGTGCTGTTGATCAAAGACCTGCGTCATCCCGTTGGGGAGCACCACCGTGGCAAGGCCGCGATCATCATTCAGATCCACCCGAAGACTTTCAGAACTGCCGTCAGATTTTTCAAACGTTACAGCTTCCGGCCGCCGATCCTCCCACCTTGGGTAACGATAAAGCGCCTTTGTCCCATCCTCAAACTCCGTGACGGTCAACATTTTCACAACCTGCCCAAACACTCCGTAGAACTTCAGCGTGTGCGCAGGGAATGTTCGCGAATCAACTTTAGTAAATTTTATATTCCCCTGCCGCTGTGTCAGAAGACGCGTCAGCTGTCCGTCGCCCTGCAAGTATTCGTCTGGCACGCCGTCCGTATAGAGATCGCTCAGCATGTCAAATTGCGCAATGACATTTTTATAAACCGGTTTCATAAGTGGATCCGAAAATCCCAACTGCGCCGGCAGCGTCAATTCCCTCTCGCCCGGGTAAGGCCCCGAGTTAAGCACGGGCCCGCTCGGGTTCACGTCCACCTGACGGTCGTAAGACAGAGCATCCTCATCATCCCCCTCGCTCTCCTCCCCGTTAACGAGCGGACGTTTTGTCGTTCCGATAAGAATAAGATAACGGGTCAGAAAATTTTCGAATCGATGAATGGTGTTCCGGCGTAAAATAAAATCAAGCGCGTGCTGAATCTCGTAGTCAAGGGTGACACTCTCTTCGCTGTAGCCCTTGCCCAGTTTTTTGATTCTTAAACGTCCTGAATGATCTCTGGAAATCTTTCCTGAAGGCAAAAACCGCCATTGCCCGCCGTGGGATCGGCTGCGGTAATAAGTGCGTGCTACAAACCGGGTCCGTCCGCGGGAAAGCTTGCCTGTGTCGGGATTGATGCTTTCCACATAGGCGATCGTTGCCACGTGCCCCTTGTCGATGTCAAAAACACGGCCGGAGAAATAATATTCCCGCGCTCGTCCGAACTCTTGCAGCATCAGCTTCCAGGCAGGCGCCATGCCGTTTTGCTCGAGCAAGTCCGTGGTTAAAGGCCCCCCCAGTTCAGGGTAGGGGTCGCCTGAAATACTCGTTTGACTCAGAATGCTCTTGGCATCGGCCGGATAAATTTTGATGGGACTAATAAGCGCCGGGGACGCGCGCATCTCGGAGCGAGGCTCCGCCGAGGCCCGAGTTGTCTCGAGGCTCCCGCCGAGAGGCATCTCGGAGCGAGGCTCCGCCGAGGCCCGAGTTGTCTCGAGGCTCCCGCCGAGAGGCATCTCGGAGCGAGGCTCCGCCGAGGCCCGAGCCCGCCAGGATTCAAGCCGGCCCAGCAACTCGTCCCAGTTTCGAATCTCTAAAAGAGCATGGATTTCTTCACGCTTTACGGATTCAGGCGCCAAAGATTCCAGCATAGCATCCGTCAAGAAATGCTCTGCCTCCCAGGCAAGCTTTTTGATGTCTTGCGTATGCAGCTCAACCGCTACGGAAGATGCCGGCAGTGCAATCCCGAAATCAATCAGCTGAACATCGCCATTGCCAGAATCGCCCACCAGAATATTTTCGTGTTTGACATCACGGTGAATCCAGCCCGCCTGATTGAGTTTTCGTAAAATCCGGCCGGTCTTGATGAGAATTTCAAGCCGCCGCTGAAATGAAATATTTTCATCGTACTGTAAACTCATTAAATCGACCGCATCGGCCGGCGTATCTAAAACCATGTATTCCCAGCCGTCCAAAATCCCGCTTTCCACGATCGAAGAGATTTCGTGGTCACGCATCAAATCCGGAACAAGTTCCGCCAGCGTTTGCAATGCGCTTTTTTCAAACTCAAATTGATCGGGACGCCCCGTGTTTATGGCCCCGATCGGTGCTTCAGATATTTTTATGGAACCGCGCTGACCCGGCATCATAAAAATCCTGCGGGGACGATTGCGCAAGCCCGGCCCGGCAAGTTTCAGTTCAACTTTGGGAACAAACCAGGCCGGCAGCAGCGGCCAGCCCAGGTAATCGGGGACCATCCGGAGCGCGGCTTCGCGTGCGTTATAAATCAAACGAATCTTCCGCTCTTTGAGCAGCCGGAGAAAATCACCGGATGTTTCCGCAACAAGTTTTCCATTTTCAATGACTGCTCTTGTCTCGGAACGTGCCTTTTCTGCCTGTCCCCCGTCCGGGTGCCTGGCACCTTCTTGTGGCCTCAAGGTTGCGATTTCAAAAAAATCCTGGCCGGGACTTTTTTGAATCGCCAGGGAGAGATATTCAAGTTCTTTTCCATCGCGAGTTCGCACTCGAGTTAATCTCCACTCATTGGAAAAAACATCTTGGCCCCGATTTCGCTGAATCCACCGACCGCCCTTTTCCAAAGCCTCGTTGCGATCTGCAGCATCACACGTGACGTCAGAAAGAGACGCTAGTTTTGAGAAAAGCTCTACCGCAGGAATGGTCCCGCCAAATTCTTTAAGAAACATGTCGTACAGAGCCGTCCACTTCGGAACAAGCTCAAAACCCGCGTTTACTGGAATGCCTCGATCAACCCTCTCTTGTTCTTTTTTCAATTCATGCCATGCCAAAACCGGACCCAAATTGGTCGACAGAGCCAGAAATCTTTTGGTTAACCGGTATTTCGCTTTATCAGTTAATGCGGGATAGGCGAAGGACACAAGCGCTACAACCACCCCGGCCAAATAGGCTTGAGCGTAATAGTCTTCGCGGACTCGAAACCACTCTTTAGGCCGTACCGGTTTGGCCTCGCGGTCAAACAAGGCACGAATCCGGGCCTTTAGTATCAGCAAGCCGCTCTGCAATAGAACGATTCCTCTTTCTGCCACAGGGCTCTGAGTCCGTTCTTTAAATAAAACGCGCTTGCTTGTTTTCAAGTAGTTTTCGATAAATTCCGAACTTCTGCGTGTAAAAAAATTGCTCATGGCAAGATCCATGCCCCCGCTCTTAAAATCCTGCATTCCGGCCATGACGGCGTTGTCGGGGAAAAATTGTGCCATGGCCTCTAGCTGGAACGGAACCCGCGCGCTTTCGAGCAGATGGATTGCCACAAATCCGTTGTTCGTTCCAAGTTTGTTCAGTTCAATTTCAAAGCGGTGCCCATATTCATGGAGTATGATCGCTTTAAATTGTCTTTCCAGCGCCTTGCCAGACACAAAGATATAACGCCGCGCAAATACGGATGCACGCGAAAAAATCACCATGCGGAATTCGTTCAATAACGATTCAACCGCTGAAAGCGGCAAAAGAAGCAGTAAAAAAATCCAACGCAAAACCGGAGTTTTGACATTTTGTTTAATCAAATCTTTCTCGAAATGAAAATAGGAGGCGAAGATCTTGCCAAACCGCCAAGGGATATCTCGCAGCCGCAGTGCGTAGACAGAACTGGCTAATTGCAGCATTTTCTCTCTTTCCGCCGCCGACAAGGGCACGTCTTCAGCTTCGTCCAAGGGCCTGAATGAGCGAATCAACCATTCTGCCGTGTCGAGAATTATTTTTTGCTGAGCCATCGCAAAGCCCCTT
The DNA here is from genome assembly GCA_023247135.1 of Candidatus Omnitrophota bacterium. Lineage (GTDB taxonomy): Bacteria > Omnitrophota > Omnitrophia > Omnitrophales > Aquincolibacteriaceae > JAHFHB01. The sequence goes on along the minus strand of JAHFHB010000098.1, from coordinate 2,192 downwards.
TGTAAGAGTTGCGATCGAACCGGCTCTTCAGCCGGATTCTCTTCGCCCGGATTCACGGCTTGACTCTTACCTTGATCTGCATTTCTGCTTATCCGCATCTCGGAGCGAGGCTCCGCCGAGGCCCGAGCCCGCCAGGATTCAAGCCGGCCCAGCAATTCATCCCAGTTTCGGATCTCTAAAAGAGCATGAATTTCTTCACGCTTTACAAATTCAGGCGCCAAGGATTCGGTCATCAGAGTATCCGTCAAGAAATACTCTGCCGCCCAGGCAAGTTTCTTGATGTCTTGCGTATGCAGTTCACCCGCTACGGAAGATGCCGGCAGTGCAATCCCGAAATCAATCAGCTGAACCTCGCCTTTGCCGTGATCGCCCACCAGGATGTTTTCGTGTTTGACATCGCGGTGAATCCAGCCCGCCTGATTGAGCTTTTGTAAAATCCGGCCTGTCTTGATGAGAATTTCAAGCCGCCGCTGAAAGGAAATGCCTTTATCGTTCTGCAGATCCATTAAATCGACTGCATCGGCAGGCGTATCTAAAACCATGTATTCCCAGCCATCCAAAACCCCGCTCTCCACGATTGGAGAGATTTCGCGGCCGCGTACCAAATCCGGGACAAGCTCCGCCAGCGTTTGCAATGCACCTTTTTCAAACTCAAATTGATCGGGATGTCCCGTGTTTATGGCGTCGATCGGCGCTTCCGATATTTTGATGGAGCCGCGCTGGCCCGGCATCACAAAAATCCTGCGGGGGCGGTTGCGCAAGCCCGGCCCGGTAAGTTTCAGCTCAACTTTGGGAACAAACCAGGCCGGCAGCAGCGGCCAGCCCAGGTAATCGGGCACCGCCCAGAGCGCGGCTTCGCGTGCGTTATAAATCAAACGAATCTTCTGCTCTTTGAGCAGCTGGAGAAAATCACCGGGCGTTTCCGCAACAAGTTTTCCATTTTCAATGACTGCCCTTGTCTCAGAGCGCGCGGCGGCCAGGGTAGCGGCCGGAGCCATCTCGATGTTCATTCGAGCAAGCACGCTGCGCATCGATTCATTGCCGTCACGCAAAGCACGGATGACTTCCGTTACAAATGTTTCGAGTTTTCTGTATTGCGGTTCGAGTTTTTCAAAATCAATGGTCAGACCACCCTGCGTATCTGCCAGAGGAATGCGGGTGTAGAAGCTCCGGAATTGCGCTTTCAATGCGGGAACAAGCACGGGCAGATCCAGCCCCTGCTGGTTTAAGATCTCCCTTTCGCCGGAGGTAAGTTTGGCGGAATCCCAATCCCGCTCTGTCCAGCCGTCCACAGCTTGTCCTAGTGCGGGAGTCGTATGCCGCGTGGCAAGCGCTCCCATATCTGTTTGAGGCCCGATGTAGTAAAGATTTTCTGTAACTTCCTCAAGAAAATCAGCCGCTTTTTCTGCGCGGTGGCTGAGAGTGTGAATTTTGGCGGACTTTTTCTCATCCGGCACAGCGACTTTGTTTTCTGCGGCGATTTTAAAAAATTGAAGCGCCAGATTCATGGGGTTCAAATCGTTTTTAAGGACATGCGCAAAAAGCGCGGCCACGTCCTGCCGCCCCATCGTTTTGATTCTCTCGGCTCTTTGCCGCGCCGTCTCAAAAGACAGAGTGGCGGCTTCTGGATTTGTCCGCATCTCGGCGCGGCTCATGGGGTTTTCTGAGGAATCTTCAACCGCAGTTAATTCTTTTAATAATTTCCGGTAGGATTCATGCTGCGGCTGGTTAAAATCAAAAACAGCTTCCTCGGCGTCATCGCGGTACCGGTTTTCCAGAAAATACGGGTCCAGATACATGTAAAAAGTGTATGAAATCGCATCCTTGTAAACACGCTCGCCCGCCGCTGCTCCGAAGTAGCCCTGCAAGAATTCTTTCTCGAGCGTATAAAGATTTGAAAGAGGCCGGTCGGTTCTACGCAAATAGCGTAAAACCTTCGTGATATCCAGCAGGCGATGCGTCGCTGCCAGCGCCGTTTTTTCCTGCGGGGGGCCGGGCAGCCGGCTGCGTTCACTTGTCGAGCCCATGTCGCGAATCACAAGATCCGCCGGCATAATTTTCGCCAGATCCGCACCGTCTTTAAGGCCAAAATTTCCAAAGTGCGGGTAGAGATGGTAAAAGCCGGCATCGTGATATTGCCGCAAAATCACGCCAAGTGAATGCAGGAAAGAGCGGGCATCCACCGGAACCAG
>JAHFHB010000097.1 GCA_023247135.1 Candidatus Omnitrophota bacterium | reverse complement strand
ATTGATCAGTTCAAGAATGACGACGCTTTTGCCGCAGCCGGCGCCACCGAGAATCCCCGTTTTTGAGCCTTTCACCATTGGGAAAAGCAAATCCACGTACTTCATGCCTGTTTCAAGCACTTCCAGCTTGGCGCCATACTTGCTTTTAATGTTATAGACTTCAGGGCGTGGCGGACGCCGGATGATTCGCCACACGTCTCCAACGAGCGGCCCCAAACCATCCTGAGGCTCGCCGAACACGTTGATGATGCGGCCAAACAATTCGGGGCCGACGCGGATTTCCACGGGCTTTTCCGTATCAGTTACAAAAGAGTTGATCTGGAGATTCAGCGTTTCCGTGAGCGCAATCGTACGCACATCGGCTCCGCCCAAGTGCTCAGCCACCTGCAGCACCACCCGCTTTTTATCGATGGTCTGTCCCTCCAGCACCACGTACACAGCGGGAATCCCCTCTTCGACGCTTTCAAAGCGGATATCCACAATGGGGCCGCGAATGCCGATGACCCGCCCCAGCTTGCGCTTGACGGGCGGCGACGGCGCAAGCTTCGGTGGCGCAGCAGGCTGCGGATTTGTGCTTTCGGGTTCTGGACTCATCGTCTTTTAGCCTTGATGACCGAGGAGGAGCTAAAAACCTCGCGCATCGCTTTATTGATTTCGTCTTTGCCAGCTTTTTTGAATGAAACCACCATCGCTTTTTTCTCAGACCCAAGACTTTCCACCGCCGATTCGAGCTGCTGCGCCTGGCTGGCGGCTTCAGCCAGTTTTGTCTCCGTGAGAATTTCATAGAGGCGCGAGGCCACCCAAATATCCGACAGATTTTTCATGATGCCATCCAGGCTGGATTCAAGAATCAAATCCTTCTGTTTCCGTATTTTTCTTTTCTGGGCAGTCGGCATGGCCGTTTCCTCGTCATCGCCGCCGATCAGCTCGGCCGCGGGCAGCAGCTTCACCACGCGGGGCTTTAAAATATTAAAACTTTTGGGCCAGGTATAAATGCAAACCGCGCGCCCGGCCGCGCCGCTCATGATTCTTTCGACCGTATAATCCCTGATTTTCAAAGCCGTGTCGTAGCGGCTCGTTTCGTCCGCAGAACTGAATACTTTTTCCACTTTCATGTCCATCGCCACCAGCTTGGCAGCCCCCTTCGCCCCGACGCAAATCACGCGCGGCGTTTTGGAGGCTTGATACTCGCGCAGCGCTGCACTGCAAACCCGCCCGTTTAACTGCGACATAAAGCCGGCATCGGACGTGATCACAATAATGTCGGTTCCCGGATTGCCATTGCGCACCAGCGGGCACGCGGTATCCATCGCCTCCAGGCGGTCAAAAAAAAGCAAGAATAATTCCAGAAACTTCGAGAACTCCATCTTCTGCTGGGAAAAAGCGAAAAAACGGTTGGTCGAAACGTCCTTGAGAATCGAGATGATTTCAAGCAGCGCACCGATGTCATCAAGGTCGCCCTTGATGCGCATTTTTTTACCCATGCGTCAATCCTCTTCTTCAAGCTGCTTCTTCCGGCTGAGGTTGGCATCATTGACCGCGCTGGCAAAACAGCCGTCCAGAAGCAGCGTGCCAAACTCGATCACCACCCCCGCTACAACCTTGGGCTCGATTTTCTGCTCGCTCTGAATCTCCCGCTTGATTTTGGCTTTCACCAAATCGTCAATGGCTTTTTTTTCTTCATCGGTGAGCGGCATGGCCGTCTTGATCGTCATGCTTGTCACGTCCGTGCTCACGTTGGAAAAATCAAGTTTGTCGCCTTTTTCCACAAATTCCTTCACCATCACCTTGTGCAGCACCTCAAGCATCGACGGCGTAAAGCAAGCCGTCACCAGATTGGAGACATAATCAAGAAGCTTGGCGCCCTCCTCCTTGCGGATACGCTTCTGCAGCTCATCGGCCGAAGCGCGGGCCTTGGCCACCATTTCATCCGCCTGGGCCTTGGCTTCTTTCAGCACCTTGTCTTCTTTTTCCGTAAGCGCCAACTGGGTTTCTTTTTTCATTTTATCGACAATGGCCGCAGCCTCATCCTTGCGCGTGGTGTATTCTTTCTCCGCCTCTTCGATTTTTTGCGCCAGCTGCTTCTGTTTTTCCACCAGGTCTTCATAGACCTGGTTCAGGCGGGTTTCTGCGGTTTGCGTGTCACGCGATAAAATACGCTTCATAAAATAAATCACGGCTGAAAAGACAATCACCTGCAAAATCATGAATTGAATCAGCACAAGAACCTTCCTTTCAGATCAACTTTCCGGATTCACAAAACTCAGGGTTTAAAAAGCTGGAACACCACCAGCAAAGCAATCACGGAGGTCGCCTCGGCAAAAATCAGCATCAGGATGACACCCAGATAAATTTTGGGCGCAGCCGAGGGATTGCGTCCAAGCGATTTAATGCTGGCAAACCCGACCACAGAAATCACAATGGCGGGCCCCATCACCGCAATAAACATCACGGCAATAATGGTGATCGCGTTACTCATAAGGAGTCCTCCTCATTTCGTCTTACCGCCCGCACCGTAGAGCATCTTCTCGGTTTCATGCTCTTCGCAAATAATGATACAGCTGTTATTATCGAACATGACCACGCCGCATTTAATCGTGATCGGATCCGCCCCGGAAATCTTGATATCACTATTGAGCAGCGCTCCCATCAGCGGGTAATGAAACGGAAGCAGCTCGTACTCGCCTTCATCCCCCTGCAAAAAAACCGACTTGACTTCGTCATCGTACAAAACCCGCATCAAACTCATGACCCTCAGCCTGAAAGTTTCCGCCATCAGCCCCGCTCCACTTCGGCTTCCGCCTGGGCTGCCTGTTTAGCCGAAACCTCGTCCACCAGCATGCCAGCCACCCGCAGCATATCGGCTTCCAGGTCTTTGGGTAAATCCTTCAACTCACGCAATCGTTTAAAAATCGAGGGGTCGTGCTTGTTAAAAAACTCATCGACCCGGCCCAGGAACTCGCGGGCCTGTTCCTGTGTTTCAAATTTTTTCAGCAAGCCTTTATCTTTGGCTAAAAACGCAACCACCTGAACATCCTGGCTGACCGGCGCGCTGGGCGGCTGGGTCAAAAGCGCCTGGAGTACCTTCCCGGCATTCAGTTTTTCGCGTGTTTCTTCCGACTGCCCGCCGGTTTGCAGTTTACTCAACCGCAAAAGCTCCTTGAACTGAATGAATTCAAGGCGCAGTTTTGAAGAAACCTTTTTCATGGCCTTCGTCTGCACTTTGGTTCCCACGCGTGAAACGGAGAGACCAATGTCCACGGCCGGGCGGAACCCTTCGTTAAAAAGCGGCATGCTGAGCACAATCTGGCCGTCCGTCATGGAGACCAGGTTCGTCGGCACGTAGGCTGTCAAGTCGCCCTCCAGCAGTTCCACGATGGCTACAAACGTCACGGACCCGCAATTACGCTTTTCGTCGCATTGTGCCGCACGCTCAATCATGCGCGAATGCAGATAAAAAATGTCCCCGGGATAGGAGTCGCGGCCCGGCGGTACCTGCATTAAAAGCGAAAGCTCGCGGTAAGCCCAGGCATGCTTCGTGAAATCATCAAAGCCCACGAAAACATCTTTCCCCTGATACATGAAATACTCGGCCACCGAACAGGCGGCATAAGGCGCCAGATACTGCTGCCCCGGCGAAGAAGACGCGGGCGCCTGCAGAATGATGGTATATTCAAAAACGCCTTTATCCTTGAAAAGATCCACCACGCGCAGCATGGCCGAGCGCGTTTTGGCGATCGCGCAGTAAACACAAATGACATTCTTGCCTTTTTGATTCAGGATCATGTCCGTCAAGACCGTGGTCTTGCCCGTCATTTTGTCGCCCAGAATCAGCATGCGCTGGCCCTTGCCGATCGGCAGCATGGTGTCTACAAGCTTCACTCCCGTTTCAACCGGCCGGGTCAAGCCCTTGCGTTCCATGATAGGCGGGCAGGTATTGAAATACGGGATATACGCTTCCGGTTTGATCACCCCCTGGCCGTCCATCGCTTCTCCCAGCGGATTGATGATGCGGCCGATAAGGTTCGCACCCACCTGCATGTTGAACGGTTCCATGGTGGCGGTCACCCGGCTGCCGGGAAGAATGGGCTCGTTTTCTTTCACGATCAGCACTTTGGATTCCAGCAGGTCGCAGCCCATGATCACACCCTCGGTGCCGTAGCCAAACTTGATCAGCTGGCCCAGAAAACAATTCTGCAGTCCGGTGACCGCGGCAATACAACCGCTAACCCCCTTGACCGTGCCGTACTCTTTGTAACGGTATTCGCTCATGCTTTTTTCTCACCCGCCCCTTCGGCTGGTTTTTCGTACGCATTTTTCTTCAATTTCCCCAGCCAGGTCACATAAAAAATCGTCGCCAGAATCATCACGAACGCCACAATGCCGAGAATAATCCACCAGGTCGTCGCCAGGTTGGGGTCTATCCCCATGGTCAAAATCTTGGCCACCACCGGAACTTTCTGGATTTCCTTAATGCCCTGCACCATCTTTCTGAAGTTAGATTTCTCCTCAGTGACTTGCAGCGGCAATTCCAGAAGTAAGTCCTGCAATTCTTTTAATTTCAGCTTGACCAGATTGAGTTTTTGGCTGTTCAAGGTGTAGGCGCGCACACGATCCTGAATGGAGCTCTCCGCCACTTCGTCCTGAAGCGCATCGATTTCGGTCAGGTACGCGCGAATGCTGGCCGTCGTCTCTTTAGCATACTGCTCATATTTACTCGCGGCAAAATGTTTCTCAAGGCTGTCTGTCTGCTTGCGTAAATAGGCCAGATCCTTCGGCGGGATAAACCAGATGTCGCGCAGCACGATTTGATAGGATTTTTTTTCGCTGGCTTTAAACTCGTCCTGTTTTTCGAGCGCATAACGGTTTTTAGTATCGTCATAGAGAATGGAAAAGGCCTGGGCGTCCAGCACATCCTCGCTTTTGATCTCGCGCGGTAAATCGGCGCGGATGGTCATGGTGCGAGGCTCCCCCGCAGGGTTTTCGGCGTCGATCTGAAATTTGGCCGTCCGAATTTCTCCGTCAGGGACTCCCTCCATTTTTTGCAGCGTTCCGATCGAGAGAATGTCCTGCTGTAAATCTTCCAGCCGTTTATTGTTGGCGCGATAAAGTTCAATACGCTTGCGGATGCCGCCCGCCTGGTTTTGCGAAGCTTCGATCTGGTCGATGCTTTCCACCGCTTTGGCATAAAGCAGTTCGCCGGTCGATTCGAACTTGGTGCCTTTCAACGCTTCATGCTTGCGGCTGATGTCCCCGCGAACCGTTTCAATTTTCTCCGCCGGGATTTTCCAGACATCCCGAATGGTGACCACAATGGTTTTTGATTCTTTGGGGGCGAGATCGACTTTGCCGCTGACAAAATAGCTTTTAGCTTCGGGGTCGTACTTGACCTCGAGCCCGCCCGCATCCACGACGTCCGCCGCTGTAATTTCAGGCGGCAGCATGTTGGTCACGTCAGAGCTTATTTTTTTGCTGGAGGAGGGATTGACGGCAAGAATCTTGAGTTTGAGGTCCTCTGCGGCCCAGAGGGGGCCGCAGAGCGCAGCAAGCATGAAGAAAGCCGCCAGACGGACAAATGCCCGCCTGCCACCCATGAACCTGTAAGTATCCCGAAAGCCGTATAATATCATAACCCCTGTATTTATCGGCTGTAAGGGCGTAGGGCCTAAGTCCTAACTTTCACACCGGGAGGGCCCATCCCCCGGCTTTGGACTTATTTCTCCCCGGATTCAAGCCAGGCTTTGACCACAGCCTGTTCCGTCTTGTCGTCGTCCTTGATGCGGGAAACGGCAGTCGCCTCCTTGATGGAAATCAGGAAGGTCTTGACTTCTTCCAGTTTGGCTTCAACCAGCTCTTTGTTCGTCGCCTGCTCGGCCGTGATCTTGTCTATTTTGCTTCCGATGAATCCCAGGGCATCCATGCTGTTATTCGTCGAATCAATGATCTTGTTAATCACATCCTTGGTTAAACTATTCGTGTCCGCACTGGTCTCGGCAATCTTGGTCGAAATATCATTGAGCTGATTCAGAAGCGTCTTGAGATTCTGCAAGCCCGCGGCCACCGTTTCATGAGAACCCTTGGTTCCGAGTTCCGCCCGGATGTTTTCGACTTCATCTTTAATCTTGATCGCCGTTCCGTCCAGGTCTTCAGACGCGGACTGCAATTTGGCCAGCCGGCCGAACACCGACGTCGTAGTTGTCGCTTTATCCGCTGAAGTACCCAGCAATGCGCTCACCTGGCTGACAAGGTCCGCCATACTCGCCACTTTTCCAAAAACGGTCTCTTCCGACTTTGTATCGGCGGTTGTCCCAAGCAGCGCTTCCACATTATCCAGCTTGGTCCCAACGGACGCATCCATTTCATCAATGGCTGACTGAATATTAGCAAGATCCGTCGTTCTCATTGCGTCGATTTTTTCGGAGAGCCCGTTAATTGAATCCACATCGAATTCATCGATCGAATCGGTCAGCGCCAGAATCTTGCCGTAAAGTGAATTCGTTGAGGACGTGTCCGCGGTGGTTCCCACCACGCATGAAATTTGGCTGGCCAAATCCATCGTGGTGGTCATATCGTCCATCAGACTGTTGATACGCTCGCCAAGCGTGGCAATATCGGCCCAATTCACGCCGGAGGCGCTCATGCGCGCAACATCCGTCCAGTTCACGTGCGCAATGGTCTGTCCCTTAAGATCCACCCAGTTAAGCCCCGTGCCGGTCATGTAGGACAGATCTGCCCAGTTGATATTGGAAGCGCTCATCACCTGAAGATCGTCCCAGTTGATGCCGGCATCAGACAGCACCGAAATATCCGCCCAGTTCACATGGGCATTGGAAAGTACCTCGAGGTCATTCCAGTTTACGTTGGCATCGGAAAGCTGCTGTATATCCGCCCAGTTGATATGGGCACTCGTCAATACGGTGAAATCACCCCAGTTCACGCCGGCTTTGCTGAGAATTTCCATATCCGCCCAATTAATATTGGCCGCGGCCATCACCGACACGTTCGACCAGTTCACATTGGCTTTGCTGAGCACGCCGATATCGGCCCAATTCACATTCGCCGTGCTCATGCCCGACAGATCCGCCCAATTCACGCTTGCACCCGACAGCACCGCCATATCCGCCCAGTTGACGCCCG
>JAHFHB010000096.1 GCA_023247135.1 Candidatus Omnitrophota bacterium | reverse complement strand
GGATCCAGCCCGCGCAAAATAATTTGGCAGCGAAAGCCATGGAATCTTTGAAAGTGATCAGATAACGCTGCAGGAAGTTTTTGCGCGTGAGATTGAAGTGGTAGTAATCACCGCCGCGTTTCCAGTTTAAGTATTGCCCGGTGTCGCGTAGGTCATTGCCTTCAAAAAAGCAGAGCACAGCGGTTTTGGCGCCCAAATCGACGGCATAACGCCTGAAGGCCGTGACGTATTGGGCTGGGCCGTACCATTCCATGCCGTAGTTGGCAGTGCGCAGGCCCGTTTGAGCGGCCAGTCGGCCCGCGAGCGTATCGTTTTCGTCCATCCCGAATTCCAGAAACGAATCTCCCAAAAGAATCACGTCGGGAGCGGGCGCATGCGGCTCGTTGCGAAAACCATTTTCATCAAAGCGGGCGCGGTAAGGAATTCGCGGGGCATTTTTATCGCTGAATAAACCGTAGTGATCCCCGACGAAATAACCTTGGTAGCGGTAAAGCGGTTTGCGGCGGAAAACCAGTTCGGAGTCGGGGAGATAGCGTTCTTTGAGCGCGTAATAATGGATACCCTGCAGGGGCAGGTGATCGGGGAGGGCGGGGAACAGCTCAAAGATCGTGAAAATTGTGAGCGTGCACATTAAAAACGAAAAAGCTAGCAGGCCCAGCCTTTGCAAAAACCGGCGGATCATGCGCCCGCTCCTTCCACCAGAAGCGGTTGAATTTTTTCAACGAGCTGGCCCGCCACCAGCGCATGGCCGGCCTCATTCCAATGCCCCGTATGCGCGCCGTATTCCCAATATCCTTTAATCCCGATGGCATCCCAATATTTGAAGTGCAGGGGACGACCGATTTCCTGGGCCTTTTGCCTGAAGATTTCTTCCAACCCGATGAACAACATGCCTTCCTTGGCGGCAAACGCAGCGAGGTCTTCGTCGAAAAAATCTGGGTTAAAAGTCGGGTTGACGCTTTTGAACTTCTGCGCGGCCTCGGGCAGATAAGAAGGCAAATCAATGTTGACGAGCATGAAGCGCGCCCGGTGCGCTCTGCCGAGCCGGGCCATGTCCGCCAAAAGCCGCTTGCTCAGCTGATAATTTTGAATGTATTGCGGCTCGGGGGTCGAGGTGGCCAGGCTCAGATAGGCCCGCAGGGACTCGCGGGCGTCCGGGTCGCTTCCTAAAAGGCCGGTCTGCTCTGCCTGTTTGACGCGCTCAAAAATAATAAAGCGTTCCGTGATCAAACTGATCAGGGTGGAGCGCTGTTTGAACGGATTCAGCCATGTTTTTATTTTGAAGGCACGGGTTTTATTGAAACTCGTGTCCAGCTTCAGGCTGCCATCCGGCCGTTCTTCGTAAAAGGGGCGCATCAGGCTGAGCGCTGTTTTAGGGTGCAAATCGCCGATATCGTTGATGGCATAGTAAAAAAGAATGATTAAATCGGGCTTGAATTTCAGGATGTCCCGCTCGAGCACCAGCCGCTCTTCACTCTGTGTGAAGCACGAACGCCCGAAATTCATGAATTCAATTTTACGGCCCGTCGCCTGCGCCAGTTTTTTTTCAGCCAGTGCGGGAAATGTTTTATCGCGGGTGACTTGCAGGGCCTCGACATAGCTGTCGCCGAGCACGGCCACGCGGAAGACTCCTGCGGGTTTTTCCTCGGCCCATTCCTTATCGCGGTAGCCGAATCGATTCACGTCGAAATAAACGCCTGAAGGATTTTCATGCGGATAAAAGTATTGTTTCCCGGGGGCCAGCCCCCAGCCGATCAGGGCATCGGGCCGGGCCCAGGAAGCCCGTGCGCCGAGCCAGTGCGTGGTTCTGAAAAAAATCTCAAGACTGGCGAAACAAAACCCAATCGCTAAGACGAATACCATCAGATTTGTGAATGGATTTTTTTGAGTTGTCATGGAATTAAATCAACTTTGACTTTTTGGGCACTACCCACTGCCGCAGGCGGTTGACCGTAAGGGCCGCCGCATAGGAGATCAGCACCAGCCACGTGAAAATCAAAATCGAATAACGCGGCGCGTAAATGAGATGCTGAAAATAATAATAACAGAAAAACGAATGCGTCAGCCAGATCGGCAAGGCAAACTGGCCTAAATGCGCAAGAAAAACGCCCAGTGGAAGGAACCTGCGAGCGGCGTGGATGCTGTAAAGAATGACCAGCAGGGCGGCGGCAGGTTCCAGCAGGATTTCATCGCGCGACCGGGCCCGGTAGGCCAACAGGAACAGGCCCAGGGCAAGGCAGGTTATTTTGCCGTGCTGTCCGCGCTGCGGAGAAAAAAATCCGGCGCCCTTTTGAAAAAGAGATAGCCGTGAAAAGATCAGCCCCAGCACGAACGGTGCCTGATGCAGTAAAAGGTTATGAGCGAAGCGAAACTGGAGAGAAAAAAGCAGCAGTGCCAGAGACGACACGAGTGTCAGCGCAGGAAATTTTTCAGCCAGCAGGCTTAGGGTCGGGAACAGTGCCAGCAGGATAAAGTAGGTTTGAAAAAACCACCATTCTCCGTTGTAGGTGTAACGGATCAGGAAAAAATTTTTAAGAAAATCAACGACCGAAAAATGAAACTGGGGGGAAGCTTTAAAGAAAATCAGACCGATGGGCACGAAGATTGCGAAGACGATCCAGCAGGTTGCGAGCACTTGCCAGGCTTTTTGGAGTGCATAGCTCAGACGCGAGCCTGTCCAGGTGCGCAGGCGTTCCATCATGCCGTAGCCGGAAAGAAATAAAAACATGGAAACGCAGATTTTGCCCAACTGGCCCAGGTAGAATTCCGTGGGATGGGACGCCTGCGGCAGCATGGGAAGGCTGGATAAATAGCTAACGCCATGCAGGCGTTCCGGAAATGCGAACAAATGATGCACCAGCATCAGGAGTATGGCGGCTCCTTTGGCGGCCAGACTGTCCTGAATCGAAAAGGGGGAGGTTTGTTTTTCCACGAAACCCTCAAATAGGTTTGGCGCCGAATGCCGATAATTTAAAACACAAATCGTTTTTATTATCGTCCAAAAACGTCTAGAAGCGGAGTGTCATGCCCGTTTATCCTGAAGCCCCTGTTGAGTCCGGAAGCCTGCATGTTTTTGGTATGCAAGTGCATCCCTTTCAGCCGGAATTCATGCTGCAACTGATTGAACGCACGGTTTCCGCGCAGCAAAAAGCGGTGATCGCCAATCTCAATCTGCATGCCCTGTGCCTGGGGCTGAAGCATGCCTGGTTTCGCGATTTCATCAACCGCGCACAGTATGTTTACAGCGACGGAGAATCCGTGCGTTGGGCGGCGCGGATTTTAGAGCAGCCGGTCCCTGTGAAGGTGGGGTTCACCCGCTGGATCTGGGATTTGGCCGGTTTTTGCGCGGAAAAAAAATACCGGTTTTTTCTTTTGGGAGGCAAACAGGGGGTGGCCGAGGAAGCCGCCGCCAAATTTACTGCCAAGTATCCTGCCTTGATTATCGCCGGAACCCAGCAGGGTTATTTTAAACACGAGGGCGCAGAGAACATTCGTGTGATTGAAAAAATAAATCAGGCGCGGCCTGATGTCGTGGTGGTTGCTTTTGGCATGCCGCATCAGGAGCAATGGATTGCGGATGCCTGGCCTTTCATTGAACGCGGAGTTTACCTGCCGGGCGGCGGCGTGTTGGATTATGCGGCAGGCCGCGTTCCAGCGGCGCCGGCCTGGATGATTCAGTGGCATCTGGAATGGCTATTTCGCGTCTGGAAAGATCCGGGCCGGTTGGCTGAGCGTTATGCCAAAGAAGCGCCCGTATTTTTTAAAGCACTTGCCTGCGAGAAGTGGCGGCAGATTTTCACTTTGCCCCAACCCCAAAAAGTACCACCGGAATCGTCTTCAGGCAAATTTTAAGATCCAGCGCCAGCGACCAGGTGTCAATGTACTGAAGGTCGAGCCGCATCCACTCCTCAAAATTCACAATCCGGTTTCGGCCTTCAACCTGCCAGATACACGTGAGCCCCGGGCGCATGCTGAGGCGCCGCCTCTGCCAGGGCTGGTAGCGTTTGACTTCGGCGGGGATCGGCGGCCGCGGGCCCACAAGGCTCATGTCGCCTTTTAGCACATTGTAGAGTTGGGGCAATTCATCCAGGCTGAATTTGCGCAGCCATTTGCCGAAGCGGATCAGGCGCGGGTCATTGGTCATTTTAAACGCGGGGCCGGACATTTCATTGTGATGCCGCAGGGCTTCAAGCCTGGATTCGGCGTCCACGACCATGGTTCTGAATTTGTACATCGCAAAAATGCGGCCGCTGCGCGAGGCGCGGATTTGTTTAAAAAAGACCGGGCCCTTGGAACTCAGCTTGATCAACAGGGCAATGGCGAGAAAAAGAGGTGAGAGTGCGATCAAAAGGCAGAAGGACAGCACGATGTCCAGCAGACGCTTGAAAATCAGCTGGCCGATTTTGTCGGGCGTGGTCTGGTAAGTGATGAAGGGCTGGTCGTGCAGGCCGTCAAAACGCATTTTGGCGATCTGTGGGGTGTAAAGATCCATGGCGACGTTGACTTTTTTACCGAGCTGTTCGCAGTAGAGAATTGTCGGTTCAATTTCTTCCAGCCAGGAACGCGGCACCACAAAGACGACTTCATCGACCAGCGTGTGTTCAAGAATTTCAGGCAGGCCGTCCAGCGTTCCGATCACGCGGTGCCCGAGAATTTCCTGGCCGATGAGCCCGGCGTCTTTATCGATCAACCCCTGAATTTTCAAGCCCCACTCCGGATGCTGCGCCACTCTTTCCAAAAACACGCGGGCGCGTTTGCCCGTGCCGATCACAAGCAGAAAACGCAGATTGTGCCCTTCCTTGCGCAGGGAGCGCAAAGTACGCAGCAGTTGAATGCGTTCGAGTGACAAGAAGACCCAGGAGAGTCCGAAATTCATCACGATCAAACTGCGGCTGACGTAATCGAGTTTCAGGAGAAACGCCAGACTCGTAAACGCCAAAAGGCTGATGCCGCCCGCGACTAAAATTTCACGCTGGATTTCAAGCATGGGCTTGCCGCGTGTGTGCTGATAACTGCCGACGGCATGCAGGGTGGCTGTCCAGGCGATCAGCATGACGGGCAGCATGGAAACATAACTGGAGAGAGGATAGGTTTTGTAGAAATTCGGAATGTGCAGGCCTGCCAGCGCCTCGTAGAAGTGATTGCGCAAAAGGTGGCTGACGTAAAAAGCTGCTGTGATCAGCGCGATATCCAGTGCGACCATGACTGCCCGCAGGATTTTGTCGTGTTCTCTAAGCATGAGCTTCCCAGGAGGTTAGGGGACAAAAGACACTCAAATTATAGCATCTTTTAGCGTGATGGGGGACGGTTCCGGCGTAAAAAAAGGGCCCGGCCCCCGTATAAGACGAACACGAGAGTGGGTGTCGGGCTGCCTTTTATGAGCGGATTATTTTTTTGAGGATCATGCCGTGACCGGAACCCTTCACGGCTTTCACGAGCGCGGCTGATTTCCAGAATGGAGAAATCCTGGAAATGAGGTCTTCCAGGGAATTGCCGCCGCGGATAACCTGGGTTCCGTCAATGGCATGATATTTTTGGTTTTCGCGAAAAATGGTTACGGTGTGACCTTCGCCGCTGCCGTAAATATTCAGCATGTAGGCCTGCGCGCCCTGGGCTTTGAGCAGCTCGTAGGCGAAGAGCGCAAAATCCTCACAATCGCCGCGCCCGGATTTCAAAAGCTCCTCCGGCGACTGCCAGCGATCCTCCGTGCCAAACTGCACCTGATCAGACTCTACCTGGAAATTACGCCAGATGAATTTGGCAATGGCATCGGGAGAACTCAAATTTGAAGCGAGATTTTGAAAAGAGGGCAGCGCGGGCGAAGCGTCAGACCGGATCGGAAGAAGAAAAGATCCGAGCGACAAAACGAAGAAAATAAAAAAATAGTTTGTGAACTTTTTCATGCCGAATTCGCCTCTCCTTAAGGCGTTTAAATTCGGCCAAATCGTCTGTGGTTTATGGCAACCCAGCCATCTCCCCGTGCTCCAATATGCCTGCACTCATGTGCAGGCACCTTGCTGCGAAGACCACTGAAGTCTTCGTCAGCACAGGGGACCCGTCGGCTTTGCGTCCCCGAATTACTTCGGGTTTGCCTTTTTCAGTAAACCTTGAAAAAGTCCACCACTTTTAGATTTGGCAACCCAGCCATCTCGTCCGGCCTTTCAGCCGCGACTGACCCGTTGGCTTTGCGTCCCCGGATTACTCTCTGACGGCATTGCCGTCAGACCGCGCCATGTCTCAGGCGGGCGGGTTTGCTATTTTCAGAATCCTCTTGAAAGAACTGTACACCTGTAAGAAGGATAGCACACCCGAAGCGGCTGTCAAATCAGGGGTGAAGTTGTTTATAACCTTATTAAATACAATAACTTAGGATGCTTGTCGATTGCGGGTATGCATTGACAGCCCCGCCCGGCGTTGTTAAGATACACATTCTGTTTTTCCCAAAAGGAGCGTTTCCGTGCCTATTTCCAGCATTCCTGAGATTATTGAAGAGATCAAAGCCGGCCGGATGGTCATTATGGCCGATGATGAATCGCGCGAAAACGAAGGCGACCTTGTCATGGCGGCAGCCAAGGTGACTTCCGAGCAGGTGAATTTCATGATGAAGTACGGCCGCGGTTTAATCTGCGTGCCGCTCTCTGAAGACCGGGCCGAAGTCCTGGCGCTTAAACCCATGAGCGCTACGCTCGGTGATTCCATGAAAACTGCTTTTACGCTTTCTGTCGATGCCAAGACCGGAATTTCCACCGGAATTTCGGCGCATGACCGTGCGCGTACGATTGAATTGCTTGCCGATACCGCTGCCGGATCCTCTGATTTTGTTTCACCCGGCCATGTCTTTCCGCTCAAGGCTAAAAAGGGCGGCGTGCTTGTGCGTGCCGGCCATACCGAAGCCGCTGTGGATTTGTCACGGCTGGCAGGTCTTGAGCCCGCGGGTGTGATTTGTGAAATCGTGAATGAAGACGGCTCCATGGCCCGGCAGCCTGACCTCGTGAAATTTGCCGCACAGCACGGTTTAAAAATTGGCACGATCCGTGATCTGATCGAGTACCGCCGCCAATTCGATAAGCTGGTCGAGCGGATGAGTACGGCCCGTATTCCGACCGTGTTTGGCGAGTGGACGATTCACATTTACCGCTCGCTGGTAGACGGCCGCGAACACGTGGCGCTTGTTAAGGGCCAGCTTGCGCAAACGCCGACGCTGG
>JAHFHB010000095.1 GCA_023247135.1 Candidatus Omnitrophota bacterium | reverse complement strand
AACCGGACTGTCGAACAAATGCTTGCTTATTTCCCGAAACCCGTGCGAGGCGTTATGATTCCTGAAACGCGTTTTTCGGCAGCAAGTCCCGCCGACGTTTACCTGTTTCAAGGCGCAGCGCCATCCAAAGAGCCTTTGCAATTCCAAAGCCGGCTTGACCCGCTCCTGGGTGCTGAAATCGGCCCCGGAGTTTTTGTGCTGGAGCACTCTGTCATGATGGCCTTCCGGGAAGTTTTTCCTGGAACAGGGCGGTTTCCGGCTGTCCTGGATCCAGACAGTTTTGAGCGGTTTTTGGAAGCCCTGAGAAAAATAGATGAAAATCTTTATACGCATTTGGACAAATCTGCAGCGATGTGGCGGCGTCTTAACCAGCTTTTTGAAATACCGAACCTCATCGTGAATGATGCTGGCGGAATAGACGCCAGAAATTTTGACGACATCCTGAGGCTGGCTTTTACGCCCGCTCTGAATGAACTGCCCGAAGATGATCGTCAGTATTTGGCCGGTGGGATCACGCACATCCGGCGCACCGATTTTTATGTGAGATCCTTTGATTCCTATGAAGTCCGAAAACAAAAAATTCTGCCCGAGGAATTCGCGCGTTTCGAAAAGTTACTCCAGGCCATGCTGAAGCGGCAGAAAGAATGGCAGCCGGTGCTGGAAGCCAATTATGAAAAGCGTTTCGGCAAGCCGGATTTTAAGAGCCGTCTCGATCCGGCTCTGGGCGTTGAAATCGGCCCCGGCATCCCTCTTTTTCATCCCGAAGTATTGCAGGCCATCATGAAAGCTGCGGGGGTGGGGGGCGGCGAGCATGTCAAGATGGGCCCTCTCGATTCCTATCAGTACCGGCAGATGCTGGAAGAACTGCGGTCGTCCCCGGCTATTTATGACAAGATAGATTCCTCCGAGGCCGGAAGGCTGAAACTAAACCGGGTGCTGGACGTTAACAGCAGTTTCGTTTTTGAGTGGCTGGATACCCCCCGGAAACCTGGCGTCATTCCTGCCAATTTTGAAGCCGTTACATTTCCGGCGGCAGCCAATACGCTGGATCAGGCGGATTTCGCATTGCTAGCCAAGCATGCGGGCGGTCTTTCGGCTGCGGAACTGCAGAGATTATTGAGCTCAAAGCAGGCTCGCAGAAGAAGGTTTGCACCGGAGGTGTTGGCGGAAATTGAACCGTTGATACAGCACATCAACCGTGTGAGGGAACGTTTGAAACCTGCGATGGAAGAAAATTTCCTCAAGGCAGTGGCTGGGCGATCGGAGATGCGCATCGACTCCCACGAGTCGATACAGCAAATCTCTCCGGAACTTGATGTTCCGGAGATGCGCACAAGTTTAATCCTTGCGCCTGAAATTACGACGGCTTTCCGTGTGTATCGCGAGCAATTACTGCCCCTGCGGCTTGAGGCTCATGGGACGCGTGAGTTGGCCACACTCCTGAGCGGGCTTCTGAACCGGACGGTTTATTCCGAGAGAGCCGGCATTCTTCAGCCGCGCGTAGAAAGTATTCTTGCCGCACGGTTGGGCCGGGGAACTGTCACGGTGACGCCGGCCGGCAAACAACAGCTGAGTCAAATGTCGGGCGAAGGGCGTGTACTGCTGGATTCTGCTTGGATGGAAAAGCTGATTCAAAAGAGCCCGCGCGCATTGTATGTTTTACTAACAGCGCTTGATCAATTTCAAAGCGGCCATGCTCTCATACAGCCCTTGATTGCTGTGTCCGGCAAAGAGTCGTTGCTTGAGGGCATCACACGGGCGCTGCAACGATCTGCGAACGGACTCAACGCCGAAGAAAAAGCCGAAGCGCGGCATTTTCTTGAGCCGGGGAGGCTGCGGCAATTAGTGCAAATTCTTCCGCCGGAAAAAATTCCGCAGTATGTCCGCGAACAAGACTACGGAGTCGCCACTTTGACCGCTGCCGGCAGTCCCTGGCTTGCGGAACTTCCGTTGGGAGCTCAGTTTTTGCTGGATCCCTCCCAGGCGGCCGGGGAAGATCTCATGGCCCTGGCGTTTTTGATTCCCTCGCTTTTGAAAGCAGCCCAGGAGGTGCGCGGTATTCAAGGCGCCGCGCCGCAAAAGGCCGCGTTGATCCGCAATCTTCAACAGATTGTCTGGGGCGCCGTGCCGCAAGCTGGCGGGCTGGGCTTTGCGATCCGTCTTTCCGCCTATATCGAAAATGTGCTGATTCAACAGCACCTGGTCGATCTCTCCGCATAATCCTTTCACTTTGAGTTTGGCACTTTTGAAAGCACGAACGGCTGTAACTATTTGTAATGTTTTAGGGTGTCATCCCCGCGAAAGCGGGGATCCATCTATGTTTTTTTTAAAGATGGGATGGATTCCTGCTAAAACCATGCAGGAATGACAAAAAGTAAAAACTCGTAATGAATACTTTAAATACAATTCCAGCTGAAGCCGTGCATCAAGCGCATCAGCATGTGCGCGATATTCTGGCGCTGGCGCTCGAATACTCGGACGAGCACGCGGCGGTCGTGGTCTACGATGAACGCTGCGAACTTGCGCAAGCGTTGACCGAGGCTTACCGGCGTGCGCTGTCCAAAGCCCGATTCATTTCTTTTGATGAAGTGACTCCGCAGGCGGTGCTGGCGGCGTTTGAACCGCTTGCGGCTTCGGATCTCGTGGTACTCATCCAATCCAGCAACTTCCGCCTGGAGGCGTTCCGCATTCGCGTAGAACTTTTCAAACGCGGCCTCAAAGTGATTGAGCATCCGCACCTGGCCGGCATGCCCGGGGCTGAAGCACTTACTTACATTGACGCGCTGGCGTATGACCCCGCGTATTACCGCGGCCTGGGACGCGCGCTGAAAGAACGCATTGAAAAAGCTCAGGGAGCGGTGCTCGACGGCGGCGGTGAGAAACTGCTGTTTTCTTCACCCTTTGAACCGGTGCGCCTGAATGTGGGCGATTACACGGGTATGAAGAATGTTGGCGGCCAGTTTCCCATCGGTGAGGTCTTCACTGAATCGAAAGATCTGGAAGCAGTCAACGGCCGTGTGCGTGTTTTTGTTTTTGGCGATACAGCCTTTTTAGTGAACAAGCCGGTGAAGCCGATCACTCTTGGGGTCTCCCGGGGGCGTGTGACGGAGGTGTTTGATTCCACGGCGGAGTTTGAACGCGTACTCGCCAATATCCGCGCCGATGAAGACGAAATTTGGATCCGTGAACTGGGTTTTGGCTTGAACCGCGCACTCACCCCGGAGCGGCTCGTCAGCGATATCGGCACGTATGAACGCATGTGCGGCATTCATTTGTCGCTCGGCGCCAAACACGGCCTTTATAAAAAACCTGATTTCCGACCCAAAGCCTCCAAACACCACGTCGATGTTTTCGCCGTCACCGAATCCGTCACCCTCGGCGGCGAAGTGGTGTTCCAAAACGGCGCCTGGCAGGTTTAAGCAATTTTCTTCCGCCAATTCCTGTATAATCGCGCCATGGACAAAATTCAGAACGCCAAAATTGTTTCAGGCTATACCTACGTTGAGAATGCCCCGGGCCTTGCCCGTGTTACCGAAGCCCTGCGCGGCGCCGGACGCGTGGCGGTCGATACCGAAGCTGACAGCCTGCACCATTACTTCGAGAAAGTCTGCCTGATTCAGTTAAGTTTTTCAGGGGCTAATTTTATCATTGATCCTCTCGCCGGTTTTTCTCTTTCGGAATTCTTCGACGTGCTCGCGCAAAAAGAGCTGATTTTTCACGCGGCCGACTACGACCTGCGTATCTTGAAGAAATCATTCGGGTTCCGGCCCCAGGCCCCCGTTTCAGACACTATGATTGCCGCGCAGGTGCTTGGTTACGAAAAAATAGGACTTGCCGCGCTGGCCGAAAAATTCCTGGGGGTGATCATGCCGAAGTCGGGGCAGAAAGCCGATTGGTCGATTCGCCCCTTGCCCGAGCGCCTGCTCACCTATGCCTCGGATGACACGAAATTTCTTGAAACCCTCGAAGGCGCTTTGATGAAAAATCTTCAAGCACTTAAGCGCAGCGCCTGGCACCGCGAATGCTGTGAACGCGTGGTCAGAACCTCGGGGCTGCCCGATAAAAAAGACGATAAAGACCCCTGGCGCGTCAAAGGCTCTTCGCGCATGAGTCCGCAGGAACTTGTTTATTTGCGCGAGCTCTGGAAATGGCGCGATGACGAGGCCCGCAAAAAAGACTACCCGCCTTTTTATATTTTAAAGAACGAGGACTTGATCGAACTGACGGCGTGGTGCGCGAAAAATCCCAATGGCTTGCAGGCCGAAGGCCCAACGCCTTCGGCACGCTCGCGAGGCTTTGACGCCTCGTCTTTGCAGGCTGAAGGCCCAACGCCTTCGGCACGCTCGCGAGGCTTTGACGCCTCGTCTTTGCAGGCTGAAGGCCCGGTTTTTCTCAAAAGATTTACAGGCGAACGGCTCGCAGGGCTCGAGAATGCTTTTCGTACCGCGAAAAATATGCCGCGCGAAAATTGGCCTCTGCCGCTTCCTAAAACAGAGTGGTCTGCGGAGCGCCCGGATCAGGCCAAGGTGGAATTACTCATGGAAGCGTGCAAAACTTTGGCTAAGGAATTGAAAATCGAATCTTCTTTTCTGGCCCCGCGCGCCGCGCTCACGGCCGTGATTCAGCATCAGCCGCGCACCCGCGAACGAATCATGGAAGTCAGCGGGCTGCTGTCATGGCAAGCTGAACTCCTGGCGCCCGCTATCCAAAAAATCCTCCTCGGAAGTGACCCTAAGCCCGCTTGAGGCTTGCTTGCTCTACTTTTCTACGTGGCGCTGACTGACGGACGCGGCGTGCCTTTTTCAGGCGGCTTTTTTGTGAGAAGGGGAGAATGTCAGGTGAACGCCAATGGCTTTGAGGAGTGAGAAAAGACTTCCCAGGGTGGGATTACCATTTTCGGAAAGCATTTTATACAGGCTTTGCCGATTTAGTTCGGTCATGGCCGCGAGTTCTCCGATGCCGCCATGTGCCTGGGCCACATTTCGAAATGCAACCAGTAGCTCGTTCATCGAGCCGTTTTCAAGGGCGGCGTTGAGATACTCTGCCGCGATGGCCTTATCTTGTAATTGTTTAAGTAGAAATTTATCGTAATCTTTACGGGGCATTTTCGCGAAACTCCTTCCACAATTGACGGGCCCGCAAAATATCTTTTCTCTGCGAGCTTTTATTCCCACCGCATAGAAGCAGAACAATTTTTAAACCGTCAAGTCCGTAATAAATTCTGTATCCTGGCCCCCAGGAAATCCGCAGTTCATAAATACCTGAACCAAGACTACGGCAATCGCCAAAGTTTCCAAGCCGGACACGGTCAATGCGCTGAAACAGGATTGCTTTTGCTTTGAGATCCGTGAGGGCAGCAATCCAGTCTTCAAACGGTGTTTTTCCGCTGAGGGTTTGATAGACCTGAATGATGCGCTCTTGTATCTGCATAGAATTGTCGCATAAAAGCGACAAAAATCAATATTCCTTTTGTGTTTTTATCTTTGGCGCAGATTGTATGATTTTTATATAAAATAATCAATTAAAATATTTATATAAACAATATCACGAAAAGGTAGTACAGTTGCGCGCGCAGGGACTTAACGTGGAATTTTTTAGTGAAGACGCAAAAGCTGGATGCGAGGCGTTACTTCAGGTGATGCAGGATTTCGCGGGGTTTTTCGATGAGGATGTCGGCGCCGGTAGTTTGCATGGCGGCTTTGGCGATGGCAGTGTCGTGGGCCATGGCGGGAAAGCCCACAGAGCGAATGGAAATTTCTTTTTTGGCGCGGTTGGCAGCGAGCACGTCATCCGGCAAATCACCGATATAAAGACAATTTCCTTTGGCGCAAAGTTGTTTGGCGGTTTGGATGACCGAGAAGGGGTTGGGTTTGCGCAGGGAACGGCCCTGCTCGCGCTCTGCTTTTTTCACTTCATCCATGGTGGTGATGGCCTCAAAAAGTTCGCGTATGCCGAAACGTTTTAGCGCGTAAATGGCTTCAAAGCGCGAACGTCCGGTGGCAATGCCCAGTTTAAGTCCCATGCCTTTGAGCTGTTCCAATAAAGGTTTTCTGAAAATTAATTTTTCTCTGAAAATCAGCCCGCGTTTTTTCCATGACTGCGGCTTACGTTTCTCGCACGCCATCAAAAGCTGCGGCCCTAAATAAACTTCCTGAAAAATCCTCCGGATTCTCTCCACGGTCACAAGCGTGGAACGGCCCAGGTGTTTGACAAGGCCCGAAACGCCGAGTGGGCGTTCCTTAACGGCCTGGGCCAGCGCCGTGAGATCCATTTTTTTGCGCAATTCTTCGGCGCTGCGCACGCCCTGTTTAATCGATATGAGATAAGTCAGAATGCCGTAACAGCAGTCCCAATCATCGTTGAAACCGCCAAGCAGTTTGAAGGCTTCAACGTCGCCGGCATGCAGGAAATAGGGTGTACGTATTTTGGGGGGCCTGGGCACAATGGGCACCCGGCCTTCCGTCAGGAAAAGTTCAACCGTCCAGCGGATGGTGTCGAGGTACGACGTGCGTGTATCGATCAAGACATTGTCGATATCAAAAATAATGGCATCGCACCCTAGAGTTGTTTTCATGACGGCCTTCCGGGTTGGGCTTGTTCGAGCTTTTGTACCCCATACGATAGCGCAAGTCCGAGCAATACGGAAGCGATTGTATCGGTTGGCCAGTGACGGTCATAGGCCACGCGCGCCAGAGCGGTGCTGAGCGGCAGCAGAAGAATAATCCAGCGAAAACGCCAGGCCGAGAGCCGGTGGAATAAATAACCCGCGGCACCGGCGATCATGGCCACATCGCCTGAGGGAAAACTCTGGAACAGGCGTTCATCCCGAGTAAAACCGGTCAAATTAAAGAAACTGAATGGGCCCAGGTCCGCGGCGGGACGGGCGCGCAGAATCGTGAACTTGAATGCAGTGGTAGCGAGACCCGTGAGCACGCTTGAAAGCATGGCCCCGAAAATAAAACTGCGTTGTCCGGGCTCAAGCCGGAGGAGAAATGACAAGGCGTAAAGGACAATCAATCCGGCCAGCGTGTTTTTACCGATTCGATGACCGGCCGTAGCCCAGGTGGTGATGACCGTGTGATGAGCGGATTGAATGGTTTGGGAGATCCAGGCATCGGCCAGTGAGAAAACGGCGAGGGCTGCCAGGGCGATGAGCACCGGGCGCAGCTGGAGGGCTGCCAAGGCCTGTTTTGCCCGGTTTAAAAACTGC
>JAHFHB010000094.1 GCA_023247135.1 Candidatus Omnitrophota bacterium | reverse complement strand
TCCACCAACCCCTTAATGGTGTAAAGCATGTTGACTACATTGTGCTGAAAATCACGCATGTCCATCCCCCTTCCCGCTTCCAGACCCAGCCAGGCTCAACTGCATGCCGAAAAGACGGTAAACGATTTTGAGATATTCAATAGCTTTGCGTTTTTGCAATGGTTTCACATAGGGGAACCTTTTGAAAAATAATTTGAGCCATTGGAAAACACGTCCGTGGCTCAGCTGATATTCGCCTTGAAGCATGTGATGATAGAGGTCATCGAAAAAAATCACCGCGCGCATGGCACTGTAAGAGTCCGGCTCAACCCGGCGTTTCTGGAGCAGAAGCAAGATCACGGTCATCTTGTTATTGAAATATGCTCTAAAAATATCCCGTGCCGATTCTTCGCAAAGAGATTTCACTTTAATCGGCTTGAGTTTGGGAATATTCACGCGGTTCTTTGCTGCCAGCCCGGCTTTCACGTTCTCCCCTTCAGGTTTGAGCATCTGCATTTTCATCACCTCTACAAGTACTCATACCCCACCAGATTGAGGACCGCAACAGCTCTGCCGGATGTTCTTTTAACGCGCTAATTTACCTTATTTGAAAAACCTTTATGCCTGTGTTATGCTTGATTCAGCGTCAAAATAGATATTCTTCGCTTTAAAAAAACTGACCAGAAGTTCCAAACTTTCTGGATAATCTTACTTCGGGTCATCCCCGCGAAAGCGGGGATCCAGAGAGCAAGTTTATGTACGACGAAATCAGCAAAGACCTCAAAAGCAAAACAAAAGACACGCCGCCGCCGCGCATGCCGCATTGGGGCAAAGCGATCAAGGCCCTGCTTGCCCAGCGCTCTGAATCGGAAAATCCTATTCCTGTGAGCTGGCTCGCAGAAAAGACCGGCATCAACGAAAAAAATCTCCATAACATTATTGCCGGCAGAGTCCGCGATCCTTCCTCGGATAAACTGGTGTGCATTGCAGAGGCTTTTGGGATGACATTCCCGGAGCTGGCCTCCAAGGCCATGGCAGAAGCCCCGGGGAATTTCTTCGTGTGCGGGTTTGGGGAGCGGGGGTTTATCGAGTATCCCCAACACGGCTTTACCATACAAACACTCAGTCCGCAATCCAGGGATCAGCGGGATTTCTTCTGGGGCAAGATGACGATCAAGCCGTTTCGTGATTTAAGGAAATGGCAGTTTCGTGCGAATTCGACGGTGGCAATTTTTCTGGAGACCGGAACTTTGGAAATTCTCTACGGCAGTCAGAAGAAGGAAATTCACGCGAATCAGGCGGTCTACTTTGACGCGGGCGTACCCCACAAAATAAAAAACATCGATTCCATCGAAGCCAAGATGTTCATCATCACCTCACCCGCTCTTTTTTAAGAACCCGTGGCGCACGCAGATTTTTTTGAGCACTTCCACAAGCGCTTCGAGATTGGTGGGCTTTGACAGGAACTTATGGCCAAGCCGCCGGGCGCGCTCGACTTCTTTGGGCTCCGTCACGCTGGTATAAATCACAAAATCCTTCGGTGCCTTGCCTTCGCCCTTTTTGAATCGCTGCACCAGTTCATCGCCCCACATGAACGGCATCTTGATATCAATGATGCCGATCTGCGGTTCAAATTCGAGAGAAAGCCGTAAAGCTTCGTCGCCGGATTTTGCGGTGCGCACGTCAAAAGCACAATCTTGAATGTCCTCGGTCAGCGACAAGCGCAAAAGCTCGCAGACTTCCGTTTCATCATCCACCACCAGAATGCGCGCGCAGGGAATGTAACCGGGGTCAATCTGAACTCCGTCGCGGTCAAAAGATTTTTTTTCGGCGACACGCTCGATCTGGCTATAGAGATCCTCAAGGCTGTAGGGCTTTTTCATGAAAGCCTCGACGCCGATACGCTCGCACTCCTCTTTCTTTTCATGCAGGGCCGTCAGCACAATCACCGCCAGCTCCGGCTGGTGCTTGCGAATCGACTTAAGCACTTCGATTCCCCCCATGCCCGGCATGCGCAGATCCAAAAGCACCAGATCGATCTTTTCACCGCATTCCTGAATCAGCTTAAGCGCTTCCATACCGCTGCCGGCCGTCAAGGTTTCGTAACCCATGGGTTGCACCGTCTTTGAAATGAACCACTGCACGTTGGGTTCATCGTCCACAATCAGGATTGTTCCCTTTTTCAGCGGTAAATCAACCATCATTCCTCCTTGTTTGACGAACTTCTCCCCCACTTTTTCCCTCTCCCATTGACGGGGGAGGGCAGGGTGGGGCGTTAACTTACGTTTTAAGAAAACCAAGAATCTTATTCAGAACTTCTTCAAGATTAAACGGTTTGGGGAAATAAGCATCGACCCCGATCCGCTCCAGCCGGTCCCGCGTCAGTCCGTCTTCCCAGCCCGTCATCACGATAAATTTACACTCCGGTAAAAGAGCCTTGAGTTCCTTTAAGGCTTCTTCGCCATCCATGCGCGGCATGCGGTAATCCAGCATGATCACGCGCGGCTGCTCTTTCCTGGCGATTGCAATACCGGTCTTCGCATCGGACGCGGTTAAAAACCGGATGTTCTCGAAGGAACGAAAGAGCGACTCAAACTGATAGAGCAGGTCTTCCTCATCATCAATCATTAAAAGCGTTGCCTGTTCACCGCTCATTAAACCACTTCTTTCGAGTCAAAAGCTGTCGATAGGTTTCGTGCGAGTTTTACTCGTAGTGAGTCCACATTCGCAGAATTTTCACAATCTTCTCACCCTTCAAAATCTGGTAAACCAAACGGTGCTGAATGTTGATCCGTCTCGAATAAGCCCCGTCAAGATCGCCCATTAATTTCTTATAAGGAGGCGGAGTCTCTACCGGATTCTTTTTCAGGATCTCCAAAAGCTGCTCCGCTTTGGGCTTCAACCCAGCGCTGCTCAGCTTTTTCGCATCTTTCTGCGCCTGCTTTGTAAAAACAACCGTCCACATCCGTCTTACCAGCCAGGGTCTTTGGAACACTCATCGACGGGCGTTTTCAATCCCTTGCGGATCGATTCCCTCATTTTTGGAATTGAGAGCAGATACAGCGTTTCTTGAACAGCCCGCCAATCTTCCTCGGAGATGAGCACAGCGTTATTTTCCTTCCCCGTAATTTGAACAGGCTCGTGAGTTTTCGCCACTTGCCGTAATAGCCGGTACAAGAGCACTCTGGCTTCACTTGCGGATAAAGTTGTCATGTTTGACCTCCGACAAAAGCGTACCACATAACGTACGTATCGTCAATCTTGTTCGCCATGGCCGGCTGGGAAAAACACACGGAACAAAGTGCCTTCACCCAGCACGCTTTCAACGGCGATCTTTCCGCCATAGCGCTTCACGATTTCACGGATCAAATGAAGACCCAGGCCCGTGCCTTTAATCGCATTGGGGTCCGGATTGCGCGAAACATCTTTGGTGGTAAAAAAAGGATCAAAGATTTTCTCAAAATTTTCGGCGGGAATACCCACGCCAGAATCCCTGACCCCCACCTCAATGCTTCCATCATTTTTCTTGATGGAGATCGTGATCGTTCCGTGCCCCGCCCCCTTCTCCTTGATCGCATGCTGGGCATTCACCAAAAGATTCAACATGACTTCTTCCACCGCGTGATAATCGGCCCGAATCACGGGTAAGTCCGGCTCATAGTCTTTAATCACTTCGATTTGATGATTACGAAACTCGGTTTCAATAATCGCAAGCATTCCGCCCACCACTTCCTCGACCTTCACATCTTCCAATTTTACTTCCTTGGGCTTTTTGGCAAACGCAGAGAGCCGCTCCACAATATCATTCACTCTTTTCACATCATGGGCTACGCGCTCAAGCGACTCGAAAACCTCTTTTTTAAACTCCTCCGGCGCCGCCTGGTCGTAAAGATGGTTTTTTTCCTTAAACTTAAGCATGTCGATCGCCATGCCAATTTGATTCATCGGGTTTTTGATCTCATGGCTGATTCCGGCCGAAAGCGTGCCGAGCGCCGCCAATTTAGACTGCTGCGCAAAGTCAATCTGGCTCTTCTTCAAAATATCAATCGCGCGCGCATAACTGAACGCAATGGCCACCTGCGCCGCCACCGTAGGCAAATAGTCGAGTTCTTCCTGCGTAAAATCCTGATCGGATTTTTTCTTTCCCCACAGCAGAATCCCCACCAGATCATGCTCCACCTTGAGCGGAATGGCCAAGCGCGCACTCAGCTTCGCCATGGTGTTAGAAATTTCAAGCGGCAAATCCTTTTTCTGCCCCTCACTCTGTAGATTAATGAGCTCAGAACGCTCGGCCAGGTATTGCACGAACAAATCTTCGTTGGGAATTTCAAGCCGCGGATCGTTCACACCGTAGGCATCCAGAATACGGTAGTTTTTTTCATCGGACGTTTTAATCAAAATGGCCACCGCTTCAAGGCGCAGTGTCTGCTCCAGCGTTTTTAAAATCGTCGTGGCAATCTTATCGATCTCAAGAATGCTGACAATGATTTGCGACTACCGGTTAAGCGCAACCTTAAAGTCCTGACCTTTCTGAAATAAAAACCGGTCGGTCCAATTCACGAGCAATTTGCGCGCCGGATCAAAAACCACCACCACAACCAGCGAACTGCCCATTGCCACCGCCGTTGGCGGCACAGAAAACCAGCGCGCCACAACCCCATTCACCAAGGAAGAAATAACCGCCACCACCCCCATCACCACCGCCAAAAGCCCCGCAAAAACAAGCGTACGCTTGATAAGCAGTTCTATATCTAAAAATCTGTAACGTAAAATCGTGTAGGTTATAAGCAATCCATACAAAATAAAACTATAGCCACCGTAGGGAAAAAGAATAGGCGTGTATATCTCATACGGCACCATAAAATTGCCGCCGCCACCTATTGTCGAAATGGCTGTTGCAATCAAAAATAGGCGAACACCCCTTTTCCTCATGGGTGTATCTGCTTTTAAATATGCTTTAAACAGCAACAAATTGCCTGTCGTCATGACAACAACAAAATAAATGACAAAAAAATGATATAAGGAACCGGGGTTTGTAAAGAAGGGGATGACATGCTTTGGTGTTGCTGATTCGGCCATCCAAGGGCTGAAAGAAAAAAGAAAGAAAAAACTGCTTAATAAATAACACAGCCTAATTACTTTTTCGTAATAAACCGACCTTCCGCTGTACATCCAAGTAAAATGCAAAAAATTTGCGGGAATAAAAACGATACCTAGCAATGACATCCTGTCCCACAACAAAGCATCGTGGGCATTTGCCGAATATTCCATGGCAAGGTTGAAAGCGCCCCACCAGGAAATCGTTAAGTTGTATCGTAGAAATGCGAGATATAGCGAATTGCGCCTGTCCTGAGCTACTACGAAAAGGCCCAGCGCGATCGGGACTATCGCGATAAGCCAGTGTATGAGCAGATAATGGAAAAGTTCTACCGACATGCTAAATCAAAAATCCACTGCGGGTTTAGCAAGCTTTGAGATGTCCGCATCAGCAATGGTGGTTTGCCCACTCTTGAAATCCCCCCTGTGTATGCCAGAAATTTTACAAAACTCTAGCAGCCTAAAAAAATTATCCTTGTCCAATTCACCAATGCTGGGTGATAATATTTTTTTCTCGTCCAGCGACAAAATAATAGCTTCTGACAAGCATCCAAATAAGTTGCTATCACTGCCAAAACCAAAGTCGGAATCCAATTTCACACCAGGCACATTCATCAAACCACCTTCAAGCACCGCAACACGTCGGTCGAAAGAGAAAAATCTCGGGAATGCTTCGGGTCGAGAGTCGTCCAATATAAGACAGTTTCTTAATTTTTCATCGCTCGAAACAAGCAACTCAGTATTGGATGCCGTGCATACGGCAATGTCATAATTTTGTAATTGTTGAAGTAAAACAGTTTCCCCAACCCGATCTCCGATAAGAACACCTTCCACAGCAAGCCCTGGATTCATGCGCAATAATTGTGCTTTGAGAGACGCTATTCGGACTTTATTCTTATCAGCTAATCCGACTTTTTTGATACGGTTCGACAACAACTCAGCCAGCGCACCCCCGACCTTTCCAACGCCTACGATTAAAACAGTTGTCCTATCCAGAGGACTGCCAAGAAGGACTGCTAGATCAATAACAGACAAGTAAAGTGAAGCCAGTGTAGCGGTATGCCCATTTGTGATTTTTAAATAACTGTGCTGCGGTAAACAATCAACAAACAATTGGCCTGCATTAGATATAATTGGCCACCAAGCGGCTAACCCAACAACAGCTTGTTTGCTGCAAATTTTTTCAAAAAAATGAAGGCAACTATCAATACGCCGCTTTGTCAATTCTCTGCTTGCAAATAAATCAGCGGGCAAGTCAACAACGCTAATCACATACCCCCGCTTAACACCGGGGCCATTCACACGAGCAACGATATAGCAAGGCGCCATTGTCAATACGGCTTTTAATACACGCTGCGGTAAAAAACGCGATAAAGCCCTTAGAAAAGGGAACGTCGAGAGAACATCTTGCCAATTACGCGGGTGCGTTAAAAAAATATAATCGGGCGTGTATGGCGCCAGATAAGTTGCGACGAACTTGTTCGAGAATGGGAATCGCGCAATTAAAATATCGCGCAGAAATGAAAGCAATCCAACCTGTTTGCGCCCTTTTGAATAATAGCTGGGGTCCATTCACTGAACCGTTTGTTTTTTGATAATCAAATCAATGACATCTTGCACAGTCCGCAAATCGGGCGCCTCATGATCAAAAATGGTAATAGAAAACATGTTCTCAATCGACGCTAAAAAATCTAAACTCTCTACCGAATCGATGCCCAAGTCATCCTTTAGCGAGGATTTAGCGCTTGTCATTTCATCAACCTCTGAAATATCAAGCTTAAGAATCGTGGCCATCACAGTTTTCAACTTAACAAATATGGCCGTTTGAGTATCACCCATAGCAAGCGGGCTCCTTACCAAACACCAAAACAGAGTTATTGGAACCAAAACCAAATGAATTCGACATGCCAAACTTTATCTTATTGCAACGTTTTTCTTTTTGAATGATGTTCAGATTGCAATTAGGGTCAACCTCATCGCAATTAACAGTTGGTGGCGCCACATCGTCTTTGACTGCCATGACAGTCAAAATAGCTTCTATTGCGCCCGCAGCTCCGATCGTGTGCCCTGTTTCTGATTTAGTACTACTTACAAGCGGGCCGCTGCTCCCCATCCCAAAAACAATATTTATAGCTTTCGCTTCGCA
>JAHFHB010000093.1 GCA_023247135.1 Candidatus Omnitrophota bacterium | reverse complement strand
ATGGCTCGCCTTTACAGAACCCGCGTATTGAATTACAAACCCAGTGCGCCAGATGCGCCATTCTACCTTGCAACGAACCCCAAGACAGGCGCGAAATATCAGAAGATGATTACAGGCCAGTCAGCTTTTTTTTATGAGCAAGGTCTGCGGGGGTTGATGACCACGGCACAAAGTTATTTCGGGGGTAAAACGAGCCGGCCTGCCCAGTTTGTACGTTTTGCGATCCCCGCATTGATCCATGCAACCGAGGCTGGAGCTTTAAGTCCGCTTGAGGTCGAAGGTAATTACTGGAATCAGAAAGAGAACGTGATTCGTCATGCTCTCATGGCTTTAGACACGATTCCGGGTTTTCAGGCGGCTCGGCAGCGCAGCGACATTGAGGAAATGGCCAAACTATACCGGACGCACGTGAAGCTTTACGTCTCGCAAAGTAATCAAGAATACATTGGGAACGGGCAGACCTCATTTTTTATTGAGCGCGGGGGCATGCGTAGTTACTTTCAGAAACGGACCAAGGTTAATTTTGTCAGCCGTCAGGGAAGCATTGGAGAGGTGTTGCGTATGGCCGTGCCTGGACTTGTAAATGACGCGGACTACCCCAGAGCGCTCAAAAGCGCTGAGGTCGGGCGGCGGCATCCACCTCGTGTGTCTGCCACAGAACCCCGCAAAGTGAAGGCCGAAGTAAAATCAGCACCTAAGAAACAAAGAACTCCGGCTCCGGTTACGAAAACGCAGGAGCTTGCGATAGCACCATTGGATGCCTTGGGGCGCGCACTTCAGGATTTCATTGACCGGCAGACGACGCCTTACATCAGTGTTAAAGCTCTTGCGGTGAGACATCCGCTTGTGCCGGTGAAGAAAATTCGTGCGATGCTGAAGCAAATGGATTTTCAGGCTGCGGCGGGGCCAGGACGTGATTTGTATTGGCACCCCTCATCGTTGACGCGGTCGGAAGTTCGTAATAAAAATTCCGCGCCCTTTTTTGATTTTGAAACGGCCATGAGCCGCAGTGTGTTTCAGCGAGCGCTTCTCGATTACCGTGACCTTGAGAAGAATTTCAAGGGGGAGCGCCTGAAGGATTTTGTGAAAACGGCGGCAGAACATCCTGACACAAAGTTTATTATTTACCGGACGGATACTCAAAGCACGCGCTATCTCGAATTGAAGCAAGCGTTCAAGGGACTGGCCAATGTCATTTGGCAATCGGCACTGCCGGCCCGTTTTACCAGTGAGCCCGAGTCTGCGCGGACGACTTTGCATCTTTCCACGTTTGCGTTTGATATCCAGAAACGCTTTGGTCAGGGCAGACCCGCAGGCATGGTTTTTTTCAAAACGGGCCGCAAGTCCGGCGCGCTTGCCGCTGCTTTGGCTTATGACCCCAATCAACAGGTTTTTAGCGGAGCCTTCTATAGAAGAGGAGATTTCTGGGTGGTGAGCCGGCTTCTGGCTGACCTGGGAGCTCGCTGGCTGTCCGGGTACTCCATCGGCATCGCCGCATAAGTTTTATCGGCCGTACATAAAATCCTGTTTAAATTCATGAATTTTAGTATCGTAAAATATTATACTAATTATAGTTACATAATGCTAGTTCTTGATCACTAGGCAAACCTCAAGGTATCTGTTAATCATTTTATAGGACGTAAATAACCCCTTTATCAGGGTGCGTCCGGGGAATGAGGCCCAGGGAGGTACACCATGAAAAAGATAGCGATTGTGACACTGGTGATGGTAATGGCGTTTGCAGTGCCAGGGTTTAGTATGCCCGGCACACTCGATCGCGCGATCGATAACACGATGAAGTCCGACATCGGCCCGGTAGCTGATGCGGGCAGGATTCTGGACGTGACCAATAGGGGGATTACCAAGACGTATGACGCGGTAACCGGCCCTATGAAGCCCGTGCTGGATCCTGTACGCAAGGTGCGCCATGAGACGGTCAGCGGCGCCAAGCGTATCGTGAACTTCACGTGGGATATGCTCACGCTGAAGCAATTTCGCGATAAGAAGTAACGCCAGAGCAGAGGTTTCAAATGGAAAAACGCCCGGGGATAACCTCCCCGGGCGTTTCCTTTTAGCCCCTTTTATTGACAATGGAATTTAAGATTCTCTATAATACGCGTCTTCTTTCAAGAGTGCGCCGAATGCGCGCAACTCCTTGACTGAGAAAGGCTTTCGCCGTGACGAGAGAATTGATTTTAAATGGTTAGGTGTGCCGTTCTGGGCGCTACCGGTTATACCGGCATTGAGCTCATTAAAATTTTGTCCGCTCACAAGGGTGCAACGCTTACCGCATTGACCACGCGGCAGCCGCAGCCGATTCCTGTCAATGATCTTATCCCCACGCTTGCGGAAAAATCGGCGTTGATGATTCGCCGGCACTCATTTTCGGAATTAAAAAATTGCGCTGATGTTTTTTTTGTCTGTCTGCCGCATACGGAAGCGGCGCAGACAGTGGCGCAATTATTGAAAGCGGGAAAAACAGTCATCGATCTTTCGGCGGATGCGCGCCTTAAAAATCCGGCCGATTATGTGACCTGGTATGGGCATAAGCATGCGCAGCCGTGGATTTTAAAAAGAGCCGTTTACGGATTGACCGAAATCTATCGCCGTGAAATTGCCAACGCAGAACTGATCGCCAACCCCGGCTGTTACCCGACGGGGGCATCCCTGGCGCTTTACCCGCTGCTTGAAGAAAAACTGATTGATCCGGACTCCATTGTGATCGACGCCAAGTCGGGCGTGAGCGGAGCGGGTAGAAAAATGAGTGCTGCAACGCATTTCTGTGAAGTGGATGAAAATTTCAAGGCATACAAGGTGGGCACTCACCAGCATACGCCTGAAATCGAACAGACTCTCGCAGGCGCCGCGGGCCGCAAGGTGCATGTGACGTTTGTGCCGCATCTTTTGCCGCTTGAGCGCGGAATTCTTTCGACGATTTATGTGCGGCGCAAGGCTGGCGCAAAACCGCAGGCCTTCGCGCGGGCTTTTCAGAAACGTTATGGCGCCGAGCGGTTTATCCGCTTTCGGGGCGAGGGGATCTTCCCTTCGCTGAAAGATGTTGCGCTCACGAATTTTTGTGATATCGGCATCGCGGTGGATTTGAAATCCGACCGCGTGATTGTAATTTCGGCAATTGATAACTTGCTGAAGGGGGCCTCCGGTCAGGCGGTCCAGAATATGAACGTCCGTTTTAATCTTCCGGAGGAAGAAGGCCTATGTCGGTGAAGAAAGTCATTTGGGAAAAGTTTCGCGACGGCAATGTCACCACTCCGATGGGTTTTCAGGCCAACGGCATGCATAGCGGCATCAAGCGCAAAAAGAAGAAATACGACTGTTCGCTGATCGTGTCGGATACGCCCTGCGTGGCGGCGGGGGTTTTCACGACGAATCGCGTCAAAGCCTGGTGCGTGCAATACTCTCAAAAAGCCATTTTGGCGCCGCGCCATCGCGCTATTTTCGCGACGAGCGGCAACGCGAACTGCGTGAATGGTCCGGCGGGCCGGGTGGCGGTGCAGGAACTCGCGCGTGAAACCGCGGCTTTGTTGCAGTGCGCCGAAGAAGAAATTTTGATCGGCCAAACCGGTTTAATCGGCGTGCCTTTTCCGCTTACATGTGTGAAACGGGCCTTGCCAAAACTTGTGGCGCATCGTTCCGCTCAGGGTGGGTTAAAAGCGGCCAAAGGCATTATGACGACGGATCCGCGCCCGAAACAAGTAGCGCTTTCCTTTATGCTGGGTGAAAAAAAAGTCACGATTGGCGCGATCTCCAAAGGAGCCGGCATGGTGCACCCGAACATGGCGACGATGCTGTGCTATATCACCACCGATGTAGCGATCACTAAACCGCTGCTGAAGCGCGCGGTGCGGCATGCTTCGGACGATACCTTCAATAAAATGGCGATCGATAACGACATGAGCACCAACGACATGGTGATTGCGCTCGCCAACGGCGCTGCGGAGAATACGTTGATTCAAAAGGTGGATAAGGATTATCATCTCTTCCGGGAAGCCCTGGAAGAGGTGTGCCGCGAAATGGCCTACGCCATGATTCGGGAAGGCGAAGGGGTTTCGCACGTTTGCACGATGCGCGTTTCGGGCGCTAAAAATCCGACGGAGGCTGAAAAAGCCGCGCGGCAGATCGGGAACTCCATGCTGTTTAAAACCATGCTTGCCGGTTCCGACCCGAATTGGGGCCGCATCGTGGCCGCGCTCGGCGCCAGCGGTGCGCGTTTTGATCTGGACCTGACCAGCATCACGTTTAATGATGTGAATGTGGTGCATAACGGAAAACTGCGCGCGCTGAATCTTCCCAAAGCGCGGCAGGTTTTGCAAAAGCCCAGTTACACGCTTCACGTGGTCATCGGCAAAGGCCGGGGACGCGCGGAGTTCATTACTTCAGACCTCACCCAGAAATACGTGTCGATCAATGGATCCTACAGTTAAGGAGCCCCCCGCTTTGATGCAGGAATATGTCGAGAAAGCCAGCATTTTAATCGAAGCGCTTCCTTACATTAAAAAGTTTCGCGGCAAGGAAGTGCTGATCAAGTACGGCGGCGCGGCGATGACGTTTGAAGACATCCGCCAAAATGTGCTGCACGACTTGGTGTTCATGAGCTACATGGGCATGAAACCTATTCTTATCCACGGCGGCGGCCACTTGATCACCAAGAACCTCAACGCGCGCGGCATCCAGAGCCGGTTTGTGGACGGCCTGCGGGTCACGGACAAAGAGAGCATTTCTGTCGTGTGCGACACGCTTGCCGACATCAATAAGGAAATTGTGCACGACATCAACAAGTACGGTGCGCGGGCGATCGGCCTTTCCGGGCATGCGGCTGAAATCCTGCATGTGGTCAAGCATCACGCTTCGGGTGATGTTGGTTATGTCGGTGACGTGGATGCGGTGAACGTACTGCCGCTTAAAGAATTAACCGAATTTAACATCATGCCGGTGATTTACGGCCTGGGGTACGATGACAAGGGCGAGATGTACAACATCAATGCCGATGATGCGGCCTGCAATATTGCCGCAGCGATGGGCGTGCAGAAAATGATGGTGCTGACCAACGTGCGGGGGATTCTGCGCGACCCGGCAGACGAAAGTTCCCTGATTTCATCCGTGCATGTGGATGAAGTCCAGGGGCTGATTGATTCGAAAGTGATCTCGGGCGGCATGATTCCTAAAGTAAAAGCCTGCATTACGGCCCTGCGCGGCGGAGTGAAGAAAGCCCACATCATTGACGGCCGTATTCCGCACTCCCTTCTGATCGAGGTTTTCACCGATCAGGGTATCGGCACCGAAATTTACCTGTAACCCCGGCCAGCACCCCATGAAAACCATTTCTTCCTTTCGTCATTGCGAGGAGCTCCGGCAGGTGCGACGAAGCAATCTATGAAAACTAAAGACGTCGAAAAACTTTACGCCGAATACATTCTCCCCACCTACAAGCAAAACGGCATTTGCCTTGTGAAGGGCAAGGGGGCGCGCGTGTGGGACCTTGAGCAGCGCGAATACCTGGATTTTTTTCCGGGCTGGGCGGTTTCGGGGCTTGGGCATTGCCATCCGGCGGTGGTCAATGCGCTCAAAACCCAATCCCGGAAAATTCTGCACATCTCCAATAATTTTTTGAACATCAAACAGGCGGAGCTGGCCCGCGAGATCGTTAAAAATTCTTTTCCAGCCAAGGTTTTTTTCTGCAACAGCGGGGCCGAAGCGCTGGACGGCGCGGTGAAGGTGGCGCGTAAATTTGGCGCGGCCTCCGGGCGTTACGAAATCATCACGCTGAAAAAATCTTTTCATGGCCGGACTTTTGCGGGCATTGCTGCGACGGGCCAGGACAAAGTCAAAGAAGGTTTTCAGCCCATGCTGGAAGGGTTTCGTTACGCCGACATGAATGATCTGGAATCCGTGCGTCAGCAGGTCACGCCCAAAACGGCTGCGATTTTGCTTGAGCCGGTGCAGGGTGAGGGCGGCGTCAGCACCGCCACTCAGGATTTTATGCAAGGTCTGCGGCGCTTGTGCGACGAAAAAAATATGCTCCTCATGGTGGATGAAGTGCAAACCGGTATGGGGCGGACGGGCCGCATGTTTGCGTATCAGCATTACGGCCTGGAGCCGGATGTGATGACCCTGGCAAAGTCCCTTGGTTCAGGGGTGCCTATCGGCGCTTTCGTGGTTCATAACCGCCTGGGCGCGCTCATGGGGCCGGGTTCTCACGGCTGTACTTACGGCGGCAACCCGCTTGTGTGTGCCGCGGGGCTGGCTGTTTTCAAGGCCATCAAAAAAGGCGGGTTGATTGAGAAAAC
The DNA here is from genome assembly GCA_023247135.1 of Candidatus Omnitrophota bacterium. GTDB lineage: Bacteria > Omnitrophota > Omnitrophia > Omnitrophales > Aquincolibacteriaceae > JAHFHB01. The sequence continues at coordinate 990 of JAHFHB010000093.1, read as the reverse complement.
AAAAAAGCTCGGGGATTATTTCGGCGCACAGCTTGAGGCATTGAAAAAACGCCAGCCTGTGATTCAGGAAATCCGGGGGCTGGCCTTGATGCGGGGCCTTGCACTTTCTGTTCCCGGAGCACCGATTGTAGAAAAGGCCGCCCAAAAGGGGCTTTTGATTAATTGTACGCAGGAGACGGTCCTGCGCATCATGCCGCCCTTGATTGTCACGCGCAAGCAGATTGACCGGGCGCTTTATATTCTGGAGCAGGTATTGCTGGAAAGCAGGTAAACATATGAAAGATTTAATTTCGATTGCAGATCTCAAGCCGGCCGAGCTTGAGAAGATTCTCAAACTCGCGGCCGAGGTTAAAAAAAATCCGGCCCGTTTTCAATCGGCCTTTCGCGGCGAAAAAATAGGGATGATTTTTGAGAAACCTTCCACGCGCACCTGGGTTTCTTTCGATGTGGGCATTTATTCCATGGGCGGCAGCGCGATTTATCTCGGACCCGAGGATATCAAGCTGGGAGTACGCGAGGAAGTCCGCGATGTGGCGCGCGTTCTGGACCGTTATCTGGCCGGCATCGTTCTGCGCACGTTCGCGCACGACACGATCACCGAGTTCCAGAAGTATTTTAGAAAACCCGTCATCAACGGGCTGAGTGATTTTGAGCACCCCTGCCAGGCGCTGGCGGACTATCAGACGATTCGCGAGCATTTCGGGAAAAATGCGAATCCCATCGTCGCGTATGTGGGCGATGGCAACAATGTCCTGCATTCGCTGATGCTTTTGGCCGCGCAGCTTGGCGGCCGCCTGCGTTACGCGACGCCCAAAAAACACGTGCCGGACGCGGGCGTGGTCAAACAGACTCAAGCGATTGCCAAAAAAACAGGTGCGAAAATCGAAGCCTTTTTTGATCCCGCCGAAGCCGTGCGCGGCGCGCACGTGATTTACACGGATGTTTGGGTCAGCATGGGGGAAGAAGGCCAGCGCGATCGCAAGCTCAAGG
>JAHFHB010000092.1 GCA_023247135.1 Candidatus Omnitrophota bacterium | reverse complement strand
TGCATTGCGGACTCAGCGTGTGAATGGAAGGTAATCAAAGGTATCCTTTATGATACCGAGTATTGCGGGCCCAAATTCAGTAAATGAGAACTTTAGAAGCAGTACCGGTACCCAGCGTGCCGGGTTAGTTTAAGCCGTCTCCTTTTCAAGCAGCCGCTCGCGGTGGACACCGTGAGCGGCTGCTTTTTTCTAAGGCTTTCTCCAGGCCTTCTTTGCCCTTGCGCCCGCATGCCTGTCACCTAAAGCCTTTTGAATGTTCTAAGCCCTTCCGTTATGAGGAGTTAAAACTAACTTTTGCGTTTAAATATGATTGTTTTTAGCACACGCTAGCGCGGCCTTGAAAGCTGCGCCGCCCTCGCGTATCACTTGACTAGTACCTGCAGCGAGAGGCAGGAACAAAATCGTTTGCATTTGAAAAGGAGACTTAAATGAAAACAGAAACAAAATGGATTGTGATGTCAATGGTTTTTGCCCTGGTCCTCAGCTTTACGGGGTTAAAATCGGCGTATGCAGTACCGACGCTTGATTCGATGGCAGTGGATGCCAGTGAAATCGCTGGAGCAACAACCAATACATGCGGCGATTCGTGTTCTGATAGGTTCAATAAATGCGCTGATCCCTGCCCTTACTGTTACAGAAGCTTTTTCGCCTTGTACTCTGTTTGTCAATCTACAAAGCCGAACTCAATGGAAGTGCCAGATACTGATACCATAGAGGCAACACCTGGTGATGCTTCGGCTGAGGAAGTGGGAGCACCTGTGGAGGCTTCGGCCGAAGCAGTGAGCGAGCCTGCTATGGAAGCACCGTCGGCTGAGCCTGCCGCAGAAATTGCAGAAGCTCCAGCACCGATGGATATGCCGGAACCAGCTACTGCTGAAGCTCCGTCGTTTGATCCGATGAATATTAATATGGGCAATTACGGGGATGGGACGACGAATGCGGGAACAGGAACATGTCAATCAAAGTATGGCACAGACAAAGCCAAGTGCATTGCGGACTCAGCGTGTGAATGGAAGGTAATCAAAGGTATCCTTTATGATACCGAGTATTGCGGGCCCAAATTCAGTAAATGAGAACTTTAGAAGCAGTACCGGTACCCAGCCGTGCCGGGTTAGATAAGTAGTTTCCTTTTCAAAGCAGAGTGCCAGGTTGGAAGTCTTCAGCCTGGCACTTTTGTTTTTTGAAGAGGGGCCTGTTTTTTGTAAGGAGTGGAGTAGAACTGGATCCGCTTCTGGATAAAGTTGTCATAACGATATTTGGACAGGAAGGTTTCATAATTACAGAAGATCCAGAATACCAAGAAAAACAAAGCCCATCGTTGTAGTTGCGGCACACCTTGCTTAAACTCCTGAATTGCGTTATCCAATGCATACCCGGCAAACAGAAGCATGGGAAGATAAAGCGGCAGCCGGTAATTGGAAGTCACAAAAGTCAGGATCAATGAAAGCGCATAACCCGTAAAAAATAAAATCCAAAGTTGTATGGCAGGGCGTTTGTCTTTAAGGGCAGCCAGCATGCCCAAAAGACCCAGCGGAAGTACCAGGACGGCTGAAACAAGCGGCAATCCTAGAATGGGAGCGACGCTCCGGGCATAATCATAATTTTCATTATTGGGAACTTCATAACTGTTTAGCAGCAGAAAAGTTTTTTTGGCGCTTAATACCAGCCACTTTCCCGGATTTTGACGGATGTAATCAAACGCGCGCTGGATCCAGTATTGATTCACTTGTGCGGGATTGAGCGAACTTTGCCTGGCCTCTTCGGCAATGCGGCGCGCATCGCGAGTATGTCCCTTCGGACTGGCCGCAACGCCCGGCACCGCTTTGTAAGTTCCAGTCGCCAAAGGATTATTGCCGATATAAAAATGAATGCCGCTTTCCGTGAAAAGGGCTTGTTGATTGGGTATGGTTTGAATGAACCACGCTTTCCAGAGCGTTTGACATAGGCTGTAACCTGCCAGAAAAAAAATCAGTCCCGCCAAGGCCGCTGTTTTCTTAGTCGGGAGGTATGTTTTCAAAATCCAAAAGGCGACAAAAGGCAGAACCAAAACGGTGTTCATTCGTAATAATACGGCGCAAGCCATCAGAGCGCCGCTTGAAAAAAAGATCCAAAACGATGGTTTTTCGCGCGAGCGGGTTAGTGTATAGAATGCCAGGATAAGAAAAAAATTGGTGAGCGAAGGTTTTAGAATTTCAAAATCATAAAAAATGAAAATCCCGTAAAATGCGGCCATGAGGCCTGTTAATCTTGCGGCGCGCTCACTCCAAAGCCGGCGAGCTGTGTCATAAAGAAGAACACAGACCAGGCTGCCCATCAGGATTTGAACTGCCCGTGGCCAGAACCAGTAATGGCCAAATAACTTGTAAAAAAAAGCCAAAAATCCAAGATAAACAGGTGTTAGCGCTACTTGGAGAGGTTCATTACGGATTGTTCCCGCGGCTATTTTCCAAGCATAGCCGTCAAAGCGGGCAGCGTCATCGATCAAATGCCTGTACATAAAAAGTTCGCTGGCAGAGAGTGCATGCAGCAGTCGAATGACGAGCGCACTGCCGAAGATGACGGTATGCCAGGAGCTTTTTGAGGGGGAGGGAACCATTGCTACATAATTACGACATTTTTCAAGTCCTCTAGAGGTGGCTGCAGGAAAGCAGTACCGAAGCAGTACCGGTACCCAGCGTGCCGGGTTAGTTGAGTAGTGACAGATACGCAGAAGGGACAGGCAGCATAGCGGGTGGGGGTGAGCTTTGTTATGCTTAGCCGGCCCTATTTTGGGTGTCGGAGCTCCGTGGAAGAGACGGGAGACAAAGGGCGGGTTTGGCCTAAAAAAATGAGTTGTAGCTTTTTTTTGAAAGTCTGGTAGTCTGTAGCCATTGTCAATCGCTGTCCAGGGGCGGAATATTGTTATTCTGCTCATTAAACAGCATCAGTAAGTTAAGTAGAAATCGAAGAGGTATTTGTGGGTAGAAAACTGTATGTCGGTAACCTTCCTTATTCAGCCAACGACCAGACACTTTCACAGCTGTTCTCAGCGTGTGGAAGTGTTGCTTCAGCTCAGGTCATCATGGATCGCGACAGCGGCCGCAGCAAGGGCTTCGGCTTTGTCGAGATGTCGTCAGATGCAGAAGCTGCGTCAGCCATTCAGCAATTGAATGGTAAGGACTGTGATGGTCGCGCGCTAACTGTGAATGAAGCTCGCCCGCAGGCTCCGCGTGAAAATCGCGGTGGATACGGCCGCTAAGAAAAAGCGCTTGCCCGCAGGACTGGGGCAAGAGAGTAAGACTTGAGAAGGGCAGACAATGAAAATTGTCTGCCCTTTTTCTTTTTAAAGTTAAATCTCGGAGTCGTCGTCAGAGCCGGAATCGCTCTGAACGCCGGAGAAAGTCTTGCGGGGCTTGAGAGTGTCTGTCTCTGAAGTGGCGGCGTCGCAGATGCCGCGTTTGGAAGTTTCGATGAATTCTACGAGATGTTTGACTTCGGGACTGTGCAGTTCCGTTCGAATGGCCTCCAGGGCCTGCGAGGTATTGAGCCCCGCGCGGTAGAGCAGTTTGTACGCTTTCTTGATTTCATCGCGCACCGGTGCTGCAATGCCAGCCCGGCGCATGCCCACCACATTCATTCCCAAAATCACCCCGGGTCTGCCGCCGCAGATCATAAAGGGGGGGATGTCTTTGTTCACTGCCGAAAGCGCGCTGACCAGCGCCAGCCTGCCAATGCGCGTGAATTGATGAAAGCCGGTCATGCCGGAAAGAAAAGCGTTGTCGTCGACTTCGCAATAGCCGGTGAGCGACGCGTTGTTAACCATGATGATTTTATTGCCGAGCCGCACGTTGTGCGCCAGGTGGCAGTAGGCCATGATGAAATTATGATGGCCGATGACCGTGGCCGAACCCGGTTTCGTACCGCGGTGGATGCTGACAAATTCGCGGATTTGATTATGGTCGCCGATGACGGTGAAAGTCGGCTCCGGCTTGAAGGCTAAATCCTGGGGAATATGGCCGATGACCGCATGCATGTGAATGTCATTATGACTGCCGATCGTGGTGCCGCTGCAAATGCGAACGCCCTGGCGGATATGGTTTCCGGCCCCCAGCTTGACGCCATCTTCAATGACCGCGTAGGGTTCAATGATGTTATCCGGGCCCAGCGTTACATTTTTTCCGATAATGGCGGTGGTATGAATCGTAGACATGGGGCGAATTCTAGCATTCAGAGCGAACCACCGCGAATAAAATTTTATCGGGGTTTGACGCCTCCCCGCATCCTTGCTAGAATAGCCAAGCTTGACTAACCCCTTGTTTTATCTGGAGATACATCGCATTCATGAGCTCCGGCCAGCCTCTCAACAGCCTGTTTGAAGGTTTTGTGGATGTCATCACCGTGGAAGACGTCAAGGTCCGCTTTGGCGAAGGCAAAGCGCTTCGCATCAAATACGGGGCAGACCCCTCTGCGCCTGATCTGCACCTTGGACACACCGTGCCTTTGCGCAAGCTGCGGCAGTTTCAGGACGCCGGACACCTCGTGGTTTTTATCATCGGGGATTTTACGGCCATGATCGGCGACCCGACACATCGCAGCGAAACCCGCAAAATGTTAACCCGGGAGGAAGTTGCCGAGAATGCGCGCAGTTATCAAGAACAGGTTTTTAAAATCCTTGATCCGGCAAAAACCGAAGTGCGTTACAACTCGGAGTGGCTGTCCAAATTAACACCGCATGAATTTTTACATCTGACCTCGCAGTACACCGTGGCCAGGCTTCTGGAACGCGATGATTTTCAAAAACGCTACCGCAGTAATCAGCCGATTGCCGTCGTGGAGTTTCTCTATCCCTTGATGCAGGGCTATGACTCCGTGATCGTCAAGGCCGACATGGAAGTTGGCGGCACGGACCAAAAATTTAATCTGCTCGTCGGGCGCGAACTTCAGAAGGTTTGGGGCCAGCGGTCCCAGATCGTGGCCACGCTGCCGATCATCGAAGGCATGGACGGCGTGCAAAAAATGAGCAAGTCGCTGGGGAATCACATTGCGCTCAAAGACCCGCCGTCTGAGATGTTCGGAAAAATCATGTCGATTCCGGATGCGCTGCTGGTGCGTTACTATGAATACCTGACGGCGTTCAAACGCGAAGAAATCCTGCGAGTAATCGCGGGATTGAAAGACGGTTCTTTACATCCGCGCAATGTGAAAGCGGATTTGGGAGCGCACTTGGTGGCTTTTTACCACGGGCAGGCGGCCGCAGAAAAAGCGCGCGCGGAATTTGATGAGGTTTTTAAAAACAAAGGCCTGCCTGCGGATATTCCTACGGTGGAAATCGCGGCCGAGTCTCTGGACCTGGTGTCCTTACTCCATCAGGCGGGGCTTGTGGCGAGCAAAGGCGAAGGCCGGCGGCTTTTGGAACAGGGCGGCGTACGGTTGAATCAGGAAAAAGTTCAGGACGCCACCCTGATGGTTAAACTTGGCGTTGAGCCTGTCTTGATTCAGTGCGGCAAGCGCAAGTTTGCTAAAGTGAAACGCGCATGAGCATCCGGGCCGGAGCCGCACGCATTGCTTCTCCCGAAGCCGCCGTGATGGCCAGTTTTCAGAATGTGACCAAGTCGTTTGGCGCGTTCAAGGCGCTGGACCGGGTGCAGTTTGAAATCAAGCAGGGCGAAATTTTGGGATTGCTCGGTCCCAACGGCGCCGGTAAAACTACGGCCATGCGCATTCTCGCCGGTTATTTCCCGCCCACGAACGGTCGTGTGACGATCGACGGCTCCAGCATTGCGGATCACCCTGAAAAAGCCAAACGGCGCGTCGGCTACGTGCCTGAAACTGTCCAGCTTTACGGGGATCAAACGGTTTTGGAGTTTCTGGATTTCGTGGCGCAGATCAAAGGCGTTTCCCGGCCTGAGCGCAGCAAGCATGTCGAGGATATTCTCTACCGCTGTGGTTTGTGGGAAGTCCGCCGCCGGCTGATCGGCCGTCTTTCCAAAGGGTTCAGGCAGCGCGTTGGGTTTGCGCAGGCGATTTTGGGCGATCCGGGTGTTTTAATTCTGGATGAGCCGACGACGGGGCTTGACCCCACGCAGATTCACAAAATCCGCGAACTGATTCGCGAGCTGGGCCGCGACCGCGCCGTGATTCTTTCCACACACATTCTGCCCGAAGTGAGCCTGGTTTGCGACCGGGTGGCGATTATCAACCGGGGCCGCTTGATCGCCGAAGGCACGGTGGCCGAGCTGGAAGCGGGGCTGAAGCCGGGGCAGGAAGTGCGTTTGACCACCGGCGAAGCGCATCGCCGTGAGAACATCACGGCCTGGTTCGAAAGCATTGCGGGGATTCGCAGTGTGCAGGTGACGGATGAGCGCGAAGGCCGCCTTTTTTATTCGCTTTTTGCCGCTGAAGGCTATGAGGTGCGGCCGGAAATTACGCGCCGTCTGGTGCAGGAAAATGTGCCGCTTTATGAAATGACCGCAAACCGGCTGGGTCTTGAAGAAATCTTTTTGAGTCTTGTACTGCAAGATCCGGCGACGCCGGCGGAGGGGATTCTGCCGTGAGGAACGCCCTGATTCTCGCACGCAAGGACACCTCGGCGTATTTCCAGTCCTGGACGGGCATTCTTGTCTACGCTTTTTTCGTCATGCTGACCGGCACTTTTTTCTGCCTGCTCGTGACCGGGTATGAACGGCTCTCCGCGGCGGCGCTCGCCGGAACTTTGCAAAATGCGCCGCAGACCAGTTTGACGCACTTTGTTTTCGGCTCCTTTTTTTCAAACGTTGGCTGGATTCTGACGTTCCTCGTGCCGGTGCTTTCCATGAAAGCGTTTTCCGAAGAGATTCGTCATAAAACGCTGGAGCTTCTTTTTACCTACCCGCTGTCGGACTTTGACATTGTCGCGGGAAAATTTCTCGGACTTGTCTGGTATTTCTTTCTGCTCTTTTTCCCCACGGCCGGTTATGTCGGGTTTCTTTACTGGACCCGCGCGTCGGTGGACTGGGGCATGCTTCTGGCGGGTTTTATCGGGTTGTTTCTCTTTGCCTCGGCGTATCTGAGCCTGGGACTTTTCGTTTCAACGCTGACCGACAGCCCGGCCGTGACCGCCATGATCACCTGTACGGTTTTTCTTTTTCTGAACGGGCTGGAATGGCTGAGCGGAGTCACGGAGGGGCCGGTTTCAGCCTGGATTTCCCAGATTTCTCCGCTGGCGCACTACCGCGATTTCACGTACGGAATTTTAGACACAAGCCATATCGCCTACTTTGTTTTTTTTACGTTGTACTTTCTTTTCCTCTCGCTCAGGGCGCTGGAAACCCGGAACTGGAAAGGGTAAG
>JAHFHB010000091.1 GCA_023247135.1 Candidatus Omnitrophota bacterium | reverse complement strand
TGTCGGCAATGAAAACTTTTTCATAAAGCCCCCAAAAAATCAATAAGGATCCCTCCTGAAAACCCTCAAGTGAAAGCTTGCGCGGCCGCAAGATTTGAGGCATGAGATGGGCCGGGCGTTCAATGGGGCCGGCCACCAGCTGGGGAAAGAACATGGAATAAAGCAAAAAGTCAGGAAAACTCCGGACCGGTTTGTACAGGCCGCGGTAAACGTCGATGACATAGCTCATTTTCTGAAACGTATAAAACGAAATGCCGATCGGCAGTAAAATCCGAAAGGGGGTGTCTGGCAGGGCCCAGCCCAAAACCCGGGCGAGGTGCTGAAGATTACCGAAGAAAAAATGAAAGTATTTGAACGTGAAAAGCACACCCAGATTGAGCAGCAGGCTTAATCCGAGGAAATATTTTTTTTCTTTGGGGTTTGAACGGTTTTCGATCTGAAGCGCAAGAATGAAGTTGAGGAAACAGGAAGCGATGAGCAGAATCAAAAAGCGCCTGTCCCAGGCGCCGTAGAAAAAACAGCTTGCGATAAGCAGTAACAGATTCTGGCCGCGATGGGGCAGGAAGAGGTAGCACGCATAAACTGCGAGAAAGAAACCCAGAAAGGCAAAAGAATTAAAGAGCATGGGGCCTGCTGTCAGGGCCGTTACAGGAAGCCATTGGCGACAAAAGCCAGAAGGTTGGCCTGGTCCGCGGTGTTTTGGAAACGAACCCAGCGCAAACCGATGCGGCCTGTTTTCAGATCGGCGCGCATGACTTGCGCCTGGGCAGAGAGACTGCCTGTGGGCAGGACGCAGGAGACTTTTAAAACTTGCTCCAGCGGCCACCGCCCGGGTTCGGATCGAGAGTCTGTTTGAACCAGCAGACCGCTTTCGGAGATATCAAGAATCTCGCCTTGCAGGCCTGCGGGCCAGGCAGGGCATTCAAAATGCACGAGGGTATAGAGCGAACTGCGGCGTGCGATGCGTTTGTCCATGAACGTACTTATCGGCAAAAATCTTTTAGAGGTGGAGTGGCACCGGGCCGCTTTTAAGCGGAGTAGGCCAGAGATTGGACGGTTTGCCAATGGGCTTGCAAGGATGCGATCCAGCTCGGGGGAATGGCCAGGGAACCATCGGCATAAGTCATGAGGCCCTGCAATAACTGCAGGGTTTGCTTGGAGAGCGCGGCAGCCGTCACAAGATGGGCGGTGCGGTAGGCCGGGTCTTTGGCCAGGCGCAGCGCATCCACATGCAGCACAAAGAAATTCTGCTCAGGCGTCCGGCTCGTGGGGTGTCTGATGGGCGCTGCTTGCGGCGCTTGTGCCGTTTCAGGATTAAAAAAGATGGGAGTACCCATGTCCTGGATACGGATGCTCAAAGTGGATGCCGCCCTGTTTTTCAAATTTTCGAGTTCATCGGGGCGCTTTAAAAGTTCCGCAAAAGGCCGCGGGCCGCGGATCAGCACTGCCTGCTCAGATTTAAGCCGGGTATTGAGTCTTTGAAATTCAGCGGCGGAAAGACCCGGCTCCGCCACAAAAACCAGCCGGGTATTGGGCATGGGCAGCAGATTTGGGCCGGTGACAGAGCTCATGAGGCTCGCCGGTAGAAACAAAACCGCGGAGGCCTGGTGCGTCAGTGCATCGGGCACAATGCGCTGCCACAGCGCGGGCATTTTTGTGGGTTGCGGCACGGTCACGCGGCGCATCTCGGAACGAGACTCCGGCGAGGATGACATGCCGCCATCAGCGGCACGTACATCCCTGTCCCTGCCGCCCGGCAGGGGCGAGTTCACAGAAGTGCTGGGACTCCGTTCCCAGCGCATCTCGGAGCGTTTCTCCGCCGGGGCTTTCTTTTCATCAAGAGTAACTTTTGCGTTTCCAAACGCCGCACCGTCAGTATCACCGCTGGAATAAAGCACCAGGCGCATGTTGGGGCTGACGGCGATTTCAAACGTATGCACGACTCGGCCTTCAAGAAGAATAAGTGCGGTTCTTCCGTCGTAGGTTTTAGCCTTCGACGGGTCTTCACCGGGGGCGGTGTAGGTTTCACCCGCTGCCGGCTTGATCAAGGTGACGGTCTGCCATTTGTTGACGGGGACCGCGACATTGGGGATTTGTTTTTTGGCGTAGTTGGCACGGATGAAATCGCCGCGGCCGCCCTTGAGGTTAAAAGGCACATCGGGCGCTATAAAAAGAGGGGTTGTCGCAAGATTCCCCGCCATGCCGGAGGCTTCAATCAGCACCATTTTCCCGTATTCGGCTTGTCCGTTTTGATTGTTAAAGGACGCGTCCGGATTGTGCAAGCCAAAGAGAATGTTTCCGGAGCCCCGGTAAGTGTTGGGATCTAAACCCAGTTTGCTCAATTCCTCGTTGCTGAGATCCGTGCGCTTGGGCTTGACGCGCACATCCAAAGAAAATTCAAGATGTGTCGTTTCAGAAACCGGAATGGGTTTATCCACGACCATCCAGCTCACGGTGTAAGGGTTCTTGGCTGTGTGCGAGGCGTCACGGGAGAAGAAAGGAAATTGCGGTTTCCCATCGCCGTTTTCATTGTTGGGATGAACCCCCTGCCTGTAAATGCTCAAAAAGGAAATGTCATCGTCGGCGCGGAGGTACTTTTGGGCCTGCAGCCACGACAGAGGATGTATTTCTCCCTGGATGGATTTCTTTTCTTTCTTTCCGCCAGTCTCCACTTCGATTTCAAAGGGATTTTTGACCTCATGGTAGCCTTCGATCAGCGTAAAATAATTAGCCGGCCATTTAAAAAGAGCCGTGTCTACCGTGACTTTGATTTTAATCGTTGCTTCGCCGCCTTGACTGTCCCGGACCTTAACGGGGATTTCAAAAGTGCCGTCCTGATCGGGGATCAAGTCTTTCAGGGGTTGCTGAATCGTCTGCGGCGTACCGTTCACGACAAGGTCGATCGCTACGCTTTTACGGTCTTTGGTGAAATACTGTTCACGGATACCGCTTATTTTGGGCGGAGGATAAAGCCTTTTGAATGGGATCGAGATTTTTCTATCCGCATGCCAGGGTACGGAAACTTGCACCGGAATGGACTGGGTTTCGCCGTAGCCGGGATTTTCCGCGGCGAGGGTGACAGTCTGGGAAAAAGGCCGGCCGTTAACAGTTAACGCCACGTTCACATTTTGCTGGTCGTGTTGGAGAAGAATGGGGCCTTCTCCCACAGGTTGAATTTTTAGCGGCCAAAAAAAGAAATACAGGAGTTCCATAAGCGAGGCGGAGGCGAGTAAACCGGCTAACACCTTTAAAAAATGGCGTCTACCCGGCGAAGCATTCCGCAGGGAGTCTTCGAGGGGCAGTGTGGGGCCGCCGCCGATCGATTGTGTGGCGGCTTGACGTGGGACGCGGGATAAAAACTCAGTCAGCGAATGCGTGGTTGAGCGCGAGCGCGACGTTGCGGACTTTGGCGTGGTGCCTGTCTGCGAAGTGGCTGAATGACCCGATTGCCCCGAGCCGGAATCTGGAGTGTTTTTTGGGGAAGGCTGCAGCATTTCAGGGGGCGGTATAAAATCATCGTAAACCGTTTTTCCGTCAGGATCCAGAATTCTGACTGTATAGGCATCGGGATAACCCGTGAGTCCGGCCTCGTTTGCGGAGGGCAAGTGCCTGCCTTCGACTAAAGCATTGAGATCGGCCAAAAGCTCATCATCGGACCGGTAAGCCAAAAGCTCATGGCCGAGAGCATCCAAACGGACGACCTGCCTTTTATCGTGGCGATTCCGTGCGGAGGGAGGCGCAAGCATCTTTAGAATCACATATTCCAGCGGAGAACCTTCAATGGCCGGGTTGTGAGCGCTTGGATTTTGATAGAGGCCCTGCAGGGAACGGGTAATACGCTCAAGCTGGTTTGGGGCGTGAGCGCCAATTCTGTAAATTTCATGGCCGCCCGTGACCATAAAATAAAACGTCGCGCCAAGCGCAAAAGCGTCATCGAGGTAAGTAACAGAATGTGGATTCTGAATCTGATTCCAGCCGATATATCCCGGGGTGCCAAAGACCTGGCCGGCTTTGGTAAGAGTATCTAAGTAAAGTCGTTCGGCGGGTGCAAGGCTGCTGCGCAGTACACCCAGGTCGAGATCAATGTCACGGTTTGTGAACTCATCCCGTGCAAGCCCCCAGTCCAGGATTTGATGCTGCCAGTCATGCCCCTGGCGGATGAATCGCAGCATCACGTTATCCGGCTTAAGATCGCGATGGATAAGTCCCTGGGCGTGAGCTTGCGTAATGGCTTTGGTGACATTGTGCATCAGCGTGGCGGCATCCTTGGGTTCTAAAAAGAGCCCTTGATTGCGGAGGCTGGTCACGGCTTTGCTTAAAGTTTGACCGGGGGCAAGCGACATGAGCAAAAGGCCCTCGGCGGAACCTGTCAAAACGCCGGGGATGGGTTCATTCGTTTCGTCGACCAGCCCTTCCTGTGCAATAAATTTCGGAGTCCCCGTGACTTCTTCCAGCCGGGTGAGACTGCTGACTTCAAGAGCCGCACGGCGGGCGGCCCGGATAAATTCGGGGGATGTGATCTGAGAAGCGGGTGGCTTGACGACTTTTAAAGCGTAATAAAGTTTAACGGGACCTTCTTTTTTTACAAGCCAAACTTCACCGAACCCGCCCTTTCCAAGTGTGCGCAAAAGTTTGTATTTCACCCCGCTTAAAGTAATGATGGCGTTTTGCGCAATGGTGAATTTGCCTCCCAGAATGGTGTAAGACGGTTCTGCTGCCGTGGCGGCCTGAGGCGTGGGTGTCCCGAAAGAACTCACCAAAGCCGTTTCATAATCTGAAAGGGAAACGGCCTCGGGCCGCGAATCTTCCGGAGCCGTCGTTGGGTGTGTGGCGGCAGGGCTCGATTTTGAGCCGGTCTGCGGCGGTATCGCCGGACGATCGATGGTTGGCGTGCCGTTCAGTTCAAGTAAATTCCCGAAATGCGGCAATGCTGCGGCGAGTGAATTTACGTCCGAAAGGCTGAGAATGGTTGAAATAATCGCAGGAAAATTTGTGTCAGCGTGCGCAGCGCTGTTGTTTTGGGCGCCCAGCGCCGCCAGATCCGCCATGAATTTTTCCCTGGTGCCGCCGCCTTGCTGGGAGAGCTCACTGAAAATGCCGGTAACAATCTGATGAATATCTTGAGACTTGGCGGTCACATTTAATTCCGCCAAAATCGGGACCACCATGTGCCAGAAAACAAGAAGTGCGGTTAGGATCTCGAGGGCGACTGACGAAGCTGCCGCGTCCGGCGAAAGGTCTCTGGTAAGAATATGCGGCGCTATTTTTAGAGTTGGAAATTGTTTGGCGCCCGCATTTTCTGGGCCGGGATCCTCATAGGTCAAAAGCTCAGGGAAAATGGTGTTGGTTTCGACCGTCACTCCGGAGTAACGGGCCCGGAATTTCTCTAAAACCGCGTTTCGCTTTTCTTTCGAGATGCTTAAAAATATTTTAGAGAAAGCCAGCTTTAAAGGTGCTTTTTTCAGATTGAATTTTGGATCGCCATGCAGCGCGAGTGCCAGGTGACCGAGAAAGACAGCTACGGTTTGGTCTGCTTTTTCTTGAGCGGGCCAGGCTTGAATGGGAACTTCTTTGGCATACATGGCCCCGACCAGTGTTTTATCGTCGGGATCCGGCGAGCGCATTTCGCTGCGCGCGGGGTGCGAAAGATAAACGCTGACTGCGAGAGCCTTCGTTAAACGATGATGAGCTTGTCTGTTCAAGGAGGCTAGGTCTCCGGTCAGCCGAGGCGTTTTTTCGTGGGTAATGCCGAGCACAAGGTTTGCGTTGGAACGGTCGTGGTATTCAAACCAACCGTTGGTTTGACGGTGAATTTGCAGCAGCCAGCTTGTCAGAGAATCCTGCGGATAAGCAGCTTCCCATCGCGAGGCGTACGCCTGCCAGGCTGCGGCGCCATGTTTTTGTGCGGCGGGCGTGTGTGCAAGCGCATAAAGAACGAAAGCCGCTTCCCAGGGGAAGCGGCTAGCATCGGACTGACCCCGCAGGGGAAAAGAACTGGGGAGTTTAAGCGTGTTCCCGGCGTATGTGCCTGAAAGGACGGTAGGCTCACCATGAAATGCAGGCAAGGGCCAAACCGGCGCTTGATCCTGCAGCCGCTGCCAGTAATTTTTTTCACCGTCGTGGCTGGCCATGAAAGGGCTCACCACGATGACGCTGATTTTTTTAGATAGCATCTGTTTGACGAGCCGCTCCTGGTGAAATCCGCCGCCAATAAAAAACAAAACCGGGTTGGGGTTTTTCTGTATCAGGGCTTCGAGATTTTCAGCCAACACATGATCACGCGCGCGCGCCGTTTGGTAAAAGAGCAGGGCTTGTTCAGCGGCGGCGGCGAGCACAGCAAAATCCTCATCCAGCGGCCTGGATTCTTTTGGCAGCAGGTAAGCGTATTGGCGCAGAATATTTTGCAGAGGCTGTAAAATTTTTACAACGGGAGCGGTTGAAAGCTGTTCGATCTCTGGCGGGATAGCGGTCAATGACAACAGTTTTGCCGCCGGAAGCAGGGTTTCCGCGGCCGTGTAGAGTTTTTCTTGTTCCGGGTTTAAAAACGAAGCGCCCCAGGTTTTTTGACGAAGGTTTCGGACTTCGTTCCACAAAGTTTCAATCAACCGGTCTTGGGAATCCAGCGGCGGGTTTTTGGCACCGGGAGATTTCGTAAGCGTCAAGGCGGCGATCGTGGGAAAGTTTGTTAGAGAAACACCCTTGGTTTTGGCGATCTGTGTGAGCGCACGCAGGTCCCTGGCGAAGTTTTCGTCTTTGCGGAATAAAAGATCCAGCTCGAGAAGATCGCGGTGGTAAATAGCGCGCTTCAACGTGCGAAGCGCCGCACTGATTTTTTCAAAAGAGACAGTTTTGCCGCGGCGGTTTTTAAAATCCGTGAAATGTTTTTTGTTTTCGGCCCACAAAGCAGCGGCATCCACGCCAAAAAGCCTGGCCTGCGGATTGTTGGCCGCGGCGTAGTACTCAGCGCCGTCAAGATCGCCGTTTTTCAGGAAAAATAATGCCGCCAGGCGGCGCAGACGCCTGTCCGGAAAAAAACTCAGCGGACGGTGGTCAATTTCGCCGGAGGGGGTGCCTTCCAGCCCAATCCAAGGCGCGGTGATTTTGAGTGTGTCCGCGAACGTATTCAGCAGGTGCGCCGTATTTTTTTGAACGGAGATATTGCCGTGGGCATCCTGGAGATACACCAGTATTTTTTGATCCGGATGGCGCAAAAGGGTCGCAAGATCTTGGGTCTCTCCGGAGGGGGTGCATATCCGCAATGAGCCGTATTTTTCAAGGGTGCCTAGAAGCGGTGTCTTTTGTGCCAGTGTCGAA
>JAHFHB010000090.1 GCA_023247135.1 Candidatus Omnitrophota bacterium | reverse complement strand
GTGGGAATCGGATGATTCAAATAATCAATCGGGCTGGCCGGCGATGCAAAGTGCAGGACGTAATCCACGGGATCCGCGAAATCAATGTGTTTGCTGACATCCTGACGGCTGAGCTCGAAACGTTTTTCACGCGCCAGATGCGTGACATTTTTTTCACTGCCGGTAATAAAATTGTCGACCGCCACGACGCGGTGGCCGCGCGCCAAAAAAAGATCGGACAGGTGCGACCCTAAAAATCCGGCGCCGCCCGTAATCAAAACGCAGGCGGGTTTCATCGCCCGGCTCCGGCCGGTTTGCGGCCCGACAGAAACCACTCGACTGTTTTTTCAAGCCCTTCATAAAACCGCGTCTGCGCCTTGAATCCCAGCACCCTCCGTGCTTTTGAAACGTCGGCAAACGTACGGCGCACATCGCCCGCCCGTTTGGGTTTGAAAACCGGACTGACGCCCCGCACCTGCATGATTTTTTTCAGGGAATTAAAAATGTCCAGAACCGAGTATTCTTCCTGGCACGCAATGTTAAAAACTTCGCCGGCAGCGGCCGGCTTTTTCATCGCCAGCAGATTTCCCGCGACGATGTTGTCGACATACGTAAAATCGCGCGACTGGCGGCCATCCCAATGGATCTCGGGGCTTACACGTTTCAGCAGGCAATCAATGAAGATGGGAATCACCGCGGAATAAACCGATTCCGGGTTCTGCCTGGGTCCAAAAACGTTGAAATAGCGCAGATTGACGGTTTCAAGCCCGTAAAGTTTGCTGAAGAGCGAGCAGTAATACTCCCCCATGATTTTGGAAGCCGCGTAAGGCGACTGCGGCCGGGGTTTTTCCTCTTCCTTGAGCGGGAACACTTTCGTGTCGCCGTAAACCGAGGAGGAGGAGCTGAAAACAACGCGTTTGACTCCGGCCCCGCGGGCCGCAAGCAAAACATTCAGCGTTCCGGTGATATTCACGTCGTTCGTTTCGCGGGGGTCGTCCACCGAACGCAGAACGGCACGGTTGGCCGCGATGTGAAAAATCCCCTGTACGCCGCGCGCGGCCTTTTGGCAAGCCCTGGCATTGCGCAAATCACCTTTTTGAAAATCCAGATCGCCTTTGAGCCCGCGGATATTCGATAAAAAACCCGTGGAAAGATTGTCAAAAACGCGGACCCGTGCCCCCTGTTTCAGCAAAGTCTCCGCCACATGCGAGCCGATAAAGCCCGCGCCGCCCGTCACCAGATAAAGATTCTTTTTTGTTTTCGCCATTTAAAGCCTCACGATATTGTCAGCTTTTATCCCTTTAAAAAAATTGCGTGTGTCGTAAATCAAGCGGCTGTTTTTGACCAGCATTTTTCTGTCAAAGCAGCTGTGATTCGTCGTCAGGATCACCAAATCATAGCGCCGAAGCCCCGCTGCGGTCAGGGGCACCGAGCGCATCTTCTCATCCCCGGAAAGAATTTCCGCCTCGTAAGGATCGTGGTAATCCACCCGGGCGCCCAGCGTTTTAAGCTCATGCAGGATATCCAGGGCCGGCGATTCGCGCGTATCCGACACGTCTTTTTTATACGTGACTCCCAGAATCAGAATTTTTGAGCGCCGCACGGCTTTGCCGGAATGTTTGTTCAGGGCGTAGACAGCCTGGGAAACCACGTAATGCGGCATTTCGGCGTTCACGCGGCGCGCCAGCTCGATGAAATGCAGATCCGCCCCGTGCATGCGCGCTTTCCAGGAAAGATAAAGCGGGTCAATTCCAATGCAATGCCCCCCGATTCCCGGCCCGGGGTAAAACGGCATATAGCCGAACGGTTTGGTCTTGGCCGCATCGATGGCTTCCCAAATGTTGACATTCAGGCTTTCCGCCGCACGCGCCAATTCATTGACCAGCCCAATATTGACGATACGGAACGTATTCTCAAGAAGTTTGGTCATTTCGGCCGTGCGCGAGGAGCTGACCCGCACGACGGTGCGGATAATCGATCCATAAAGCGCCGCGCCGACCTCGCCGCAATCGGCCGTCACCCCGCCGACCACTTTCGTGATGTCGCGCGTTTTGAAATCGGGGTTGCCCGGATCCACGCGTTCCGGCGAAAAGCACAGGAAAAAATCTTTACCCACTACAAACCCGTTCCTGGACAAGGACGGGAGCACGACTTCCTCCGTCGTCCCTGGATAAGTCGTGCTTTCAAGCACCACTAATTGGCCGGGATGAATCCGTTTTTCAATTTCAGCCGTCACCGCAAGAATAAAGGAAATATCGGGATCGCGCGAACGATTGAGGGGGGTCGGAACGCAGATGATCACGACATCCGCGTCTCCGAGCACATCCGGATCGGACTCGGCCGTCAGCCGGCCTTTTTTGACAAGCCGGCTCACGATGGTTGAAGACACGTCCTCAATGTACGACTTGCCGGCCCGGATGCTTTTTACCTTGCGTTCATCCAGATCCAGGCCGATGGCTTCAAAGCCTTCGGCGGCAAACTCCGTGACAAGCGGCAGGCCGACATAGCCCAATCCGACGACCACGACCTTGGCTTTCCGGCTTTTAATTTTTTGAAGTAATTTCTGTTTGAAAGTCTGCATACGTTTATTTGCTGTTCTGACGCTCGCGGATAAAATCGGCGAGCGCTGCCTGCCAGGGCCGCAGCCGCAGCCCTAAAATTTTTTGAGTTTTCACAAGGCTTAGCACTGCATGGGCCGGACGCTTCGCGGGTCTGTTTAGCTGCGCCGCCGTGATTCGTTCTACTTTCACGGAATACCCCGCCAGACGGAGCGTTTCGTCCGCAAAGTCTGCCCAGCTGGCTGTTCCGTCGTTCGCAAGATGAAACGTTTCGCCCGCAACCCGATGGAATATTTTCTCATCCGCCGACAGAAGCCGGCTCAAGGCATTGCAGACATCGCGGGTATAAGTCGGCCGTCCGACTTGGTCCGCCACCACTTTTAAAGGCGCGCCCTTTTCAGCCTGCGCCAAAATGGAGGCCGGAAAAGAACGTCCGCGCGCGCCGTACAGCCAGCAAATCCTGAAAGTCACATACGGACCGCCGCAGGCCTTCAGCGCGGCCTCGGCGTCCCGTTTGGTCGCACCGTAATAGCTGAGAGGATTGGGAGTGTCGCTTTCGACGTACTCGCGCTCCTGAAATCCGTCAAAAATAAAGTCCGTGCTGAAAAAAACAACCGGCGCCTGGTGACGCTTACTCGCCCGGGCAACACATTCCACCGCTTTCGTGTTGGCCAGACTGGCCAGATCGCGTTCCGTTTCGCACAAATCCACGTTCGTAAACGCCGCCAGATGAAAAACAAGCTCCGGCCGGATTCGATCCCAGCATTGATCCACCAGGGCTTGTTCTGAAAGATCCGCAGTTTCATACGGAATCCCGAGGCCGCTGCCTTCTCCCAGCCCGACCCCGCTCAGATCGTAGGGCTTGAGCGCGTCGATCAAATCATGCCCCAGCATCCCGGCCGCACCCGTAATAAGAATCCTCAATCAAACGCCTTTTTTGGTTTTCTGCTTCTTGCGGGCCACCAGAGAATTCGCTCTGAACAAGGATTCAAAAGTCCCCGCATCCGTCCAGTAACCGCGCAGAAAGTCATACCCTAAATGCCCCTTGGCCAGGTAAGCATTGTTCACGTCCGTAATTTCCAGTTCGCCCCGGCCGGACGGTTTGAGCGTGCGTATAATGTCAAAAACTTTTGAATCGTACATATAAAATCCGGTCACGGCATAATGGCTTTTGGGTCTTTTGGGTTTCTCTTCGATGGCGCTGATTTTTTTTCCGTTCAAGGCGGCCACGCCGAAGCGTTCCGGATCGGGAACTTTTTTCAGCAGAATGCGCGCTCCTTCAGGCTGTTTCATAAATTTCTGCACCGAGCGGCTGATGTCATCTTCGATGATGTTATCCCCAAGCACCACGGCGACTTTATCCCCCTCGGCAAAATGTTCGGCGATTGAAAGCGCGGCGGCAATCCCGCCCTCACCCTCCTGGTAGCCATAATGAATATGGTCCAGCCCCACGTCCTTGCCGTTGCCCAGCAGCCTTAAAAAATCGCCCGCCCAGTTCCCGCCCGTCACAATCATGACGTCGCGGATACCGGCCCGGACCAGCGTTTGGATCGGATAATAAATCATGGGCCGGTCGTAAACCGGCAAAAGGTGCTTGTTCGTAATTTTGGTCAGCGGATAAAGCCGGGAGCCGAGCCCGCCGGCAAGGATAATACCCTTCATCTCAATCTCCTAGGCCAGCTGCGCGGGAACACTGCGCCCGACCGAATGGTATTCAAACCCCAGCCGCTTCATATCAGCCGGATTGTAAAGGTTGCGCCCATCAAGCATCAGCGCCCGGTTCATCGTTTTGCGGATACGCTTGAAATCCAGCGTGAGAAATTCACTCCACTCCGTGAGCACCAGCAGCGCATCCACGCCGCGCGCGGCCTCGTAAGGATTTTTCACGAAACGAACCCCGCTTAAAACTTTCCGGGCGTTACTGACGGCCTGCGGATCGTAAGCCTGGATTTTCACATCTTCTTTCTGCAACGCGGCGATGATATCGATCGACGGCGCAAAGCGCATGTCATCGGTGTCGGCTTTAAAAGCCAGCCCGAGCACGCCAACTTTTTTGCCGCGCAAATTCCAGACCGCCTGTTCTATTTTGCGGACAAAGTACTGTTTCTGGGACTCGTTGATATCCAGCACTTCCTGCAGCAGGTCAAAGCGCATGCCCAGCCGCTCAGACATTTTAAGAAACGCGGAGAGATCCTTTGGAAAACAGAATCCCCCGAACCCGATGCCGGCCTTGAGAAAACTGGCGCCGATGCGCGGGTCGAGCCCCATGCCCCGGGCCACTTGCTCGATGTCCGCTCCGGCCGCGTCGCAAATGCGCGCCAGCATGTTGACAAAGGAAATCTTCGTCGCCAAAAAGGAGTTGGACGCATGCTTGATCAACCCCGCGCTGGCCAGGCTGGTCACGACCAGCGGCGCTTTGAGCGGTTCATACAGTTTACGCAAAAGCTTTTCGGCGCGCGCGCTGGAAACTCCGATGACGATGCGGTCCGGCTTGAGAAAATCATGCACCGCCGAACCCTCACGCAGAAACTCGGGGTTTGACGCCACGTCAAATAAAGAGTGTTTGGCGCGCGCGCGGATGGTTTTATAAATCCACTCCCCGGTCTGAACCGGCACCGTGCTCTTTTCGATGATCAACCGGTAGCTCTTGAGGTTTCTGGCGATTTCCTGCGATACGTTTTCAATGAAAGAAAGATCGGCCTCCCCGTTTTCCTTAGGCGGCGTATTGACGCTGATGAACAGGAGCTCGCATTTGCGCACGGCCTCTGCGATGGATGCCGTAAACTTTAGGCGGCCTTCCTTCACATTTTCCCGGATCATCTGCTCGAGGCCCGGCTCGTAAATCGGGGACTTCCCCTGCTTCAAAAGGCGCAGCTTGTCCTTGTTGTTATCCACACAAAGGACCGCGTGCCCCAGATGCGCAAAACAAGTGCCCGTCACCAAACCCACATAGCCGGAACCGATAATCGCAATTTTCATGAACGCAGAAAATCCTTACTGATAGGGATTGAAGTAATATTCCGGCGCATCGGCCGCGCCGTATTCATTGGCACCCGCCACGGTTTCACCGATGCGCGGCTCCGAGAAAGTCGCGCGCGAGCCCGTCCTCAAATCGTACCGCGGAAACCCGCGCATTCTCAGATTCGCAAAAATTTCTTTATTCGACGCACTGATGGCCGAACTGCTCACACTGTAGCCCAGGTCAAGAACCCATTGGCAGCCCAGTTCACGCGTGGCCACAATCTGCCACTGCTCCAGTTTTTTATCGCCGGCATCAAAGCGCACGTACCCGCCCAAACGCCAGATTTTACTCAACTGGTAACTGGCTTCGAACAAAACCAGATGGCTGGTGTCGATAATCCCCGCCGAGGAAACCGCCGCCGGGTCCTTGACATAGCGGTGTCCGAACAAAAAGCGCGCGCGCGCCAGCCTTACGATCAAATCTTCATTAAAGACCTGCAGTTCCGAACGCTGCGCGTCAAAATTCGCCCGCGCCTGATACTGCAGCCAGTTGTACGGCCGCAGCACCAGCTCGGGGGCGAAAGACGTAAAATTCGCGTGATCCTTGGCCCCCTCCGGATGACTGTCGAAAATCAGGAACGTGTTCAGGCTAACAATGTCGACACGCTGCATTTTGCCGTTGACCACGCGCTTGGTCTGCAGCCGGTTTTCAAGGCCCAGCGTGACCACATCCGGGTCGTCCAGTTTATCCACCGTGTCAAACTGCTGAAGGTTGTAATTGCCGAGCGTCGAGTGAACCGAATTCAGCGCCACGCTGGGCTCCACCACATGCCGCAGATTATTGACCTCGATTCCAAGTTTGTTAAATTCAAGCGAGTACGTTTTATAGGCCTGCGTGCGCAGGTCGGCGCCGTATTCAAACGCCAAACGGGTATCAGAATCCTGCGAGTCCCTGAGGCGGCTGAAGTAGGTTCCCCGGCTTCCGAGGTAGGGCGTGAACTTGAGCTCGTTCCATTTCAGCGGAGCCGTCCAGATGTGCCGGGTATCAAACCGCGACACATCTTCAACCTTCGTCGAGCGTCCGTAGAGATTGGCCACATTCGCAAAACTCGAACGGGATTCATAAAAAAGACCGTCCCTGAGAAACGGCTGGTTGCGCCAATCCAGGCGCACTTCGGGCAGTTTCTCCACCATCGCTTCATAATCGTTTATTTTCTTGGAGGCATCCACCAGCAGGCCGTAATGTTCGGTGTTATGCGTCAAGGCCACGAAAGAATGCTGTTCAGTTTCGATGCGTTCTTCCTTGTGGAAAAAATCGCGCAGCACGTATTCATCGGACGCATTGTGGTAGCGGGCGATGATGTGCGTGTTGTCGTCGAAGTTGGTGCGGTGCCGCACGGTAAGACGGCCGCGCGTCCGGTCTTCACGGCTTTCAAACGGGTTTTCATTGCCGGGGGTCGGAGCTCTTTTATCCTGCGTGAGATAGCCGGTGATTTGTCCTTGAAAAATACTCCCGTAATCGTAGTCCAGAATCGCGCCGCCGCCAACCCCGCGCAGCGAACGCCAATCGGCCAAAACTTTTCCCGTCAAATGCTCGTTGATCCCGTACCCCACCGAAGTCAGCACGTAAGCCCCCATTTCGGAGCTGTAGCCGGGATTCACCGCCAAAGGCGCGTTGCGGTAATTCAGCGGAACAACCAGATACGGAAACCAGAAAACGGGCTTGTCCAAAATGTAAAGCGTCACGTTCCGCGCAATCATCTTGTCGCCGGTCTTGATCGTCATTTTTTTGGCGGTCAACTTGTACCCGGGGTCTTCTTCATAGCAGCTGGTCAAACAACCGTCCTGGATCTGAATGACGCCTTCCCGGATCTGATCCGATTTTTTGC
>JAHFHB010000089.1 GCA_023247135.1 Candidatus Omnitrophota bacterium | reverse complement strand
AAATGATTGATGCGAAACGTCATGCCCATCCAGCCGGTTGCAATGTTTTTTCCGGGTTCCGCCACACCCTGTTCCATTTTGGGCCCGGTCAAAATCTGATAAAGCAGTTTGCCGTCTTTGGGAACAAAGCGCAGTTCGTGGCTTTGCCCGCGCGACCCGCCGCCCGGCAGGCGGTAGTAAAGCTGCGCGCCGGTAGCGCTCGGCTTCATGCCATGCTGTGTGGGAAAATCAGGGTACTTGGCAAAGACCGTGTGTTTTTCTTCGCCGGCAGGTCCTGTCAGAAACAACACCGCCGCGCGGTTTGGTGTTTCGCCTTCTTTCAGCGGTTGTTCCACCAAATGACCGCCGTCAATCATGGCGTTCTGATACAAGCCCGTCAAACGCACGCGGTACTCCGTACCTTCCAACACTGTTTCAAGCGGAAGTTTCAGCCCGTCCTTCAAAGGGATACTGGCCACACGATCCGGCCATTTGAATTCCAGATAGGCCGCATCCTCAACCGCGTCCGGAGATGCCGCCAGCAGCTGATCGCTCAGAACAAGATGCGCCGGGCCCATCTGCACCGAGCTGCCCGCTACAACTCCGGCCTGCGAAGACGAGGCGTCAAAGCCTCGCGAGCGTGCCAAAGACGTTGGGTCTTCGGCAAAGAGCCAAAGCTCCTGATTCATAAAACTGTTTTCAAGCCGCACTTGAAGTGCGGCCGGCCCTTGCGCGGCCGGCACAATCTCGTCGTGCAGGCGGCCTTTGGGAAAATGACTCAGCACCGTCAGACGCACGGGCAATTCGTTTTCGGCCGCCGGAGTTTCTTCCCCGCTCCAGGCAAACGCGCGGCGCTTGAGCGCGATTTGCCAGCCCTCGCCGCCTTCCTCAAAAAGATAAAGCACGGGCTCCTGCAAAGTCACGCGGGATGCCGTCGTGCCCTTTTGCACAGGCATTTGCGCATCGAGCATCCAGCGTTTGGTGATAAAAGAGCCGATCAAGACAAGGATGATGCCCAGATGCGTCAGCACAAACCCCGCGTGTTTTTTTTGCCAGGGCCAGCGCGAAAAAGCAGAGGCGGCAAGATTGACCGCCAAAAGAAAAAGCAGGGCCTCCATCCAGGCGGTGTCGTAGACTAAAATCTTTGCGGCATCGGTTCCGTAGCACGATTCGAGGATCGTGCCCGTTGCAAAGACCAAAACCATGGCAGCCAGCAAAAAAATGGCCAGCCGCAGCGACGCCAGAAAATCAAACAGGCCCCGCCAGACCCCGCGGCCTGAAAATTCAATCATAAACCCCGTCCAAGACCCGGTTCACAAGCCCATCGACATAACGGATTTTTTCATGCGTGCGAGGAACGTGCCGGTAGCTGATTTTTTCAAATTTTTTCTGACAGTCCAGCACCTTGCGGAACAAATCCTGAATATGCGGCGTCTTCACGCGATAAATTCCGGTCAACTGCCGCTGGACGAGTTCGCTGTCGGTGTAGTAATCAACTGTTTTAACGCCCAACTTGGCGGCAGCCGCCAAAGCGTGGATGACGCCGCTGTATTCCGCGACGTTGTTGGTGGTTTGGCCGATTTTTTCGGCGTGTTCGTGATGAATCTCACCTTGGGCATCGCAAAGGACGTAGGCAAAAGCCGCGGGGCCGGGATTGCCGCGCGCGCCTCCGTCGGAATAAATAATGGCATGGGCTAAAGACATGGGCGCAGTCTATGAGCAACTTTAAGGAGTGTCAATCAAACGCTGCGGTTCAAAAGGAAAGGACCGGAATGTGCACACCCACTGCGATGCAATCATTCCGGCCCTTGCGAGGCCGCAAGGACCGGAATGTACGTGCTGCCGTTAGCAGCATGTCATTCCGGCCCTTTAAATCTTGCTTGGTTATTTGCGTACCAGGTTGAGGTACCGCAGAAGATACAAGCTGCCTAAGACCAGAAAAATCGGCATGAACGTCTCAAGCGAACCTGCATACTTCAACCCCACCGTGATTCCGATAAACAACCCGGCTAACAGATGGTCGTCGAATCTCATGATACTCACCCCCCTTCATTTCGCCAAAACGCGATGACTCTATCTCCGAATCAGGTGCAGCCCGAAAATTACGGCCGCAATGACAAAAATCGGCAGATACGTAATCAGCGTCGTCTGGTAATGCAAACCGACCACCAGCCCGACCAAAATCCCACCGAACAGTTTGTTGTCGAAATTCATGGCATCCACCCCCTTTTTACTTTCATCACTACTCCCACCCCAACCCCCGCAAAATCTGGGGAACTTTTAACAGCGCCTTCCTCGAGAAACAACAAAAGCGCAAAGCTCAAACATCCCTTCTGAAACTTAAAGCCGCTTACGCTCAGTGCGCTCGAACGACTGTCTCCTGGAATTATTTCAAACTTTGCGCTTTTAAGCTAAATTAATATTTATAACTTTTACTATCTTTAAAATCCATTGATATTAAAAATACACTCTTTAACATCCTGAAAGAAACATAGCATGCGTCCTATAAAAAATCAATACGGCCGATAATAAAATCACCGCGAGGCCTTTTTTAAGTTGTTTGGCAGTGTGGGGTTAGCGGGGCGAGGTAAATTTGCTTCTAGCCTACGCGGCGGGGTCGGAGCGTTTGTGAGGGTCCAGAAGCTGTGACTCTAGCGCTTCCAGTTCCTTCTGCATCAGGCGGATTCGGTTTTTAAGGGTGCGCACGGGATCGGGCAAGTCGCCATGATCCAGATTCACTTCGGTCACGCGCTGGCCGCCCTTGCGCACAATTTCTGCGGGCACGCCCACGACCGTGCAAAGGTCAGGCACCGGATGGACCACGACAGATCCGGCGCCAACTTTGACATGATTGCCCAGCTTGATATTGCCCAGCACTTTGGCACCCGCGCCCACCACCACATGGTTGCCGAGCGTCGGGTGACGCTTGCCGCGCTCAAGCCCTGTGCCGCCCAGCGTCACGCCCTGATAAAGCGTGACTTGATCGCCGATCTCAGCCGTTTCTCCGATCACCACGCCCATGCCATGATCGATAAAAAAACTGCGGCCGATACGCGCGCCGGGATGAATTTCAACTCCCGTCAGAAAACGCATGATCTGTGACATCAGGCGCGGAATGAAAGGAACATGCAGGCGGTAAAGCACATGACTGAAGCGATGCACGACAATCGCATGAAAACCCGGGTAGAGAAAAATAACCTCGAGAAACCCGAGCGGCGTACGTGCCGCCGGATCGCGCTCGAAGCAGGCTTTGAAATCAGAGTAAATGGCGGCAAAGGGATTCATAGGCGCAAATTATTTCACACTTCGGGCAAGAGCGCAAGAAAACCGAATAAAACTCTTAGAAGCGGTTCCATATAGTCGACATAACACCTTATATTCGTCATTGCGAGGAGCGGTTTTTGCGACGAAGCAATCTCGGTCCCATGAGATTGCCGCGTCGTCCCTACGGGACCCTGCTCGCAGGTCGCAATGACAAGCGGGGTTGGGGCTCGTAGAGACTTATGCAACCGCTTCTACGCCATCGTGGCCAGGTACTTGGTGATAGAAGCTTCGAGCAGGAAGCGCTCAGCCAGCGTCGTGATCGAGAGACGGCCCGTGCCCACGTCATAGCCCAGCATGCCCAACGGGAAAAGAGCGGGCAATTTACCGAGCAATTCGGCCGTGACTTTGATTTCCTGCGCGGTTTTAAAAAGCAGGACGGAGGAAATCGGCAGAGCTTTTTTCAGCGGCAAACCGGACACGCCGACCAGGCGAAAGCGCTGACGATACGCCACGTTACGCTCAAAATTTTGCGGCAGGCCGATCGCAAGCGCATTGTCATGCGCGCTCAGGAAATCATTCACCGCTGTAAACGCTTCGCGCGAAAATGCCGGGTTAATCCGCTCAATCAGGCCTGCCGATTCAAAGCGTTTAAAAAATACCGCCGCTTTTTGATAATCCTGATCGGAGGCAACGAGCGCGACTTGCGCCGAGAGCCGGCCTTGATACGCTGTCTTGGCAGCCATCTTTTCGATCACGCCCAGGAAATTCTCAAGCCACGGCTCGAGCGCGGCTTCATAGGGCATGACCCAATGAAAGCTGACCGGCCCCGGCTTGCTATCCAGCGCGTGCTGAATCGCCGCTTCAAACGCTGCGGGCGTTTCGTCCGCAAAAGTCTGAAAGGCATTTTCAAACGCAAGGTAGTCTTGCACGCTGCCGTCCGCGGAAACCCCCGCTGTCTCCAAATAAGTTTGCGCATAAAGGTCCGCAAAGCGCGGCGCTTCTTGTTCAAGCGCAGCCACTGCGGTCTCCACGCGAAAATCCGGAGCATTCAACAGCGCGGACACATCCTCGGTTACCGCGCGGTTCGCCGCCCAATGCTCAAGAAATTGAGCTGCGGCATTTCGCATTTCCGACCGTTTCGGAGTCGCTTCCAGACGAATCCATTGACGCTGCTGGCCCGGCTCAAACCGGACATGAATTCTTTTCTGCTGGGAATCCACGGGTAATTCTTTGGGCGCGCTCGCCGTCCAATCCACGGCTTTGAAAACATGGCCCGTATCAAGATTCAACGCCTGCACCGGCAATTCGATCCAGGCATCAATGGGTTGCGGCGATCCAAAGGCATAATTTGCCACGGCAATGACCCAGTTGTTGCTGCCGGGTTCACGTTTGGCCAGCGCACTCAGGTTTTCACGATTGCTGGTATTTAAAAATTGCAGATAGCTTTGTCCGGCCACATGCGTAGCCCGGCTGCGCCCGCCCAAAGTTGCGAGTCCCGGCGAATCGATCATCATCTGGCGGTACCCGTCCGGCAGGGCACGCGCGGCGAATTGCGCCCCCAGCGCCATACTGTGCGCGCTGGGATTCGCCAAATTGGGAAGACCGGCAAAGCGTTCACCGCCCGGCAGCGAATAAATCAAGGGGGTGCCAAAATCGCGCGTATCGATCATGACAGGCGTGCCTGTATCCGCGAGCAAAATCATTTGCGCCAAAATTCCATATACCGGCCCGCCGATATCCTCCGGTGCGATTTGGTCATAGTTGCTTAGAAACGCAAGCACCGGCGCGGGATGTCCGCCCGCGGCAAATCCCTGCGCCAGATCGAAGGCATGCTTGATCGCGCCTTCCAGATGTCTGAGAGTCGTATTGTTTATCCCGCGCACAAAATTAAAATAGGTCTCAAACACGCTTTTATCGTAAGGCACCACGGCATCTGGAAATCCGGCGCGCGCGGCCAGTTCGCGGTAACGCTTTACGTCGTCGTCCGAATAAAGCTCCGGATAAAACCGGAGCTTGCGGTGATAACGATCCCAGGCATACTGCGAGGCCTCGCGAATCAACTCTTCCATGATTTCCCGGTTGGGGTCAAAAGGCGCCGCCGCGTGAAAGCCTTCGCGGCCCCAGCGCTCAAAAAGCGGCCCCAGATGGCTGTTTAACAATTTGCCTGCCAGATCGATACGAATGCTGTCGGCGCCCATATCAATCATCAGCGTGAGCGCATTCAAGTAGTACTCTTTCACTTCCGGCAGAAAAGGGTTCAGCATGGTTTGGTCAACATTAGGTGCGCCTTCGCCCTCGACGTGCTTGATCAGTGTCACGGTTTCCTGATCGCCGACGCCTTTGCGGCTGACAAACACCGACCCGTCTCGGGTGTTCAGTTCGTCGAGAAAAGCGAGCTTCTCGGTTTCAGAGGGCAGCGAGCGGAAATGGGCAAGCTGATCCTCCGGCAAAGATTTTGAAAACGCCCAACGCGGATCCGTTGGTTTGGGCCCGCGCTGATCAAAAGCATCCGGCGCAAGCCAGCCGATGAAATCAAACGTCACCGGAACGGCGCGCGCCTGGCCGCCGCTTCCCTGGCGCAGCCGGGTGGTGTACTGCGTTAAGGCGATTCGTGTGGCCTCTGCGGAACCCGGGATATGCTGGTCTCCCTCATGCACACTGGAAAACTCAGGGTCGAGATTTTCCGCCGTCATGCCATAAATCGAAAAAATATTTCCCTGGTTATCGAGATGGAGCACGGTCGGGCCGCCGGGCACATCCACTAACTGATGTTTTCCCCAGTAATTTTGCACCCAATACCGGACTCCGCCGATGTCAAACGCATGCCGCTGGCCGTCCAAAATAGCGTGGGCTTGACGCGAGCTTGCAGAGCGCCGCCAAATCCCGTAAAAATAACCGCCAAAAACCCCATGCTGCCGCCAAAGAGGGTCAAGCTCGGCCAGGCGCTGCAAATTCCCGGTGCTGTGCAGGTGCCCATGTTCATCAATCGTCATTCCCGCATCCACGACATTGCGCGCCAGAAGCAGGCCGGAGAGCGGCGGCGCATCCGGTTCGGCCAGCTGATAAATCCACACATCCGGATCTTTTTCGTCAAGGCTCTTTTGAAAACCCAGCGCCAGCAGAGTCGGCGCGTCGAGCGCCTTACGCCGGACCCTGATCGATGTAAATCCGAATTTTTCAGCCCAGACTTTTAAATTTTGTTCAAACCAGATTTTAAACGCATCGTGCTTTTCCAAAACCGGAAAGTTTATCTTGCCAAAACCTACCGAAAGTGCGTCCCCGTCCGCTTCGAGGCTAATGTGAGCAAGCCCTTTTCCCTGAAACACCATTTCGCGTCGGCGATCATGATTCAAGGCACCCTCCAGCGTCGTCGTCAGGGTCAGCGTCATTTGGCCCTCGCCTTTATTGGCGAGCAGGTAAAATCCCGGCTCGTCCCAGCGATGCGGCGCCCGGGCATTCGGAATAAATCCGTCGCCGCCCGTCCACCAGACCAGGTCTTCGAGGCGCTGTCCCTGGCTTGCGAGATGTTCGATAAACTCTCGCGGAAAAAGTTCCAGAATTGTCTGGCGAATTTCCGGAGACGCTGAATCAGAGTAAAAGAGCGCAGCGCGAGTCACGTCTTTGGGCTCTTCAAAATCAGTCTTGTTTCCAGGGAAAATATTCAAGATTTGTACGCCGTCGGCAAAATCGACGTAGAGCCCGCGCGCGTTGATGTCGCCTGCCGGGTAACGCCCGAATTTATTGCCGCCCGTCGCGCTGGAAACTTCCACCGGGTCTTGCTCCGTCACGCCTAGAAATCCCCACAGTTTTTGAAATGCGTCGTAGACGCCGCCGTGTAAAATCGCGTTCACACGTTCCTGCGGAACCACCATCCCTTTGGCAATGTTGACGACTCTGCGGAAATTTTTATCGCCCAGAGGCACGAGGAACGCACGCACATTCGGATTGCTGGATTCGAACGGAACCGCGCCATAAGCCCCCTTGTCTAAAAGATCGATGAGCGCCTGGCGCAGCCACTCGCTATGGAAATACTCCGCTTCAACACGTTTGCCCGCCAAAATATTTTCAAGAACTCTTACGGGGTCTCTTTTTCGCGAACGCGCCTGATCCATGTGCCGCAGGTACTGCGCGGCGGTCAGGCGGGCGTCAAGTACCCG
>JAHFHB010000088.1 GCA_023247135.1 Candidatus Omnitrophota bacterium | reverse complement strand
TTTGCTTTGCAAAGCAAGTAAGGAGTGTCCGCTCATGTCTTTTTTGATTTTACTTCGCCATGGGGAGTCACAGTGGAATCTCGAAAACCGTTTTACGGGCTGGGTCGATGTTGATCTTTCGCCCAAAGGCGAGCTGGAAGCCACGGCGGCCGGAGAAAAAATAAAATCCTACCCTATTGATAAAGCCTACACTTCTGTGCTGCGCCGGGCCAACCGAACGCTGGCCATTGCGCTTGAGAAAGCCGGAAAAAGCAATGTGCCCGTCGTCCGCGATGTGGCGCTGAACGAACGTCATTACGGCGCATTGCAAGGGTTGAACAAAGCCGAAACCGCCAAAAAATACAGCGACGAACAAGTACATATCTGGCGCCGCAGTTACGACGTGCCCCCGCCCAAAGAAATAACGGATCAGAACCCGGAAGGCATCAGCGAGAGCCTGAAAGATACGGCGGCGCGAACCCTGCCGTATTTTGAGAAGCATGTCGAAGCGGATTTAAAGGCGGGGAAGAATATCATCGTCGCGGCCCACGGCAACAGCCTGCGCTCAATCGTCATGGACATTGAGAAGATGACAAAAGAGCAGGTGCTTGAACTCAACATTCCCACCGGCACGCCGATTGTCTACGAGTTTGACAAAAACCTAAATGTTCTCTCGAAGAAAATATTGAAATAACTGCGATTGATTCTCATTCGTCATTGCGAGGAGCGAAGCGACGAAGCAATCTAAGAATTTTGCTCGTGAGATTGCCGCGTCGTCCCCTCGGGACTCCTCGCAATGACAAATAAAGAGGACGGGCCATTACGCCGCGGAGGATACGGCTTGTTTGGCGTAAACCTCAGTAACGATTCTGAAAAGAATCGAACGGTCCACTTGCAGAGAGATGCCATTTTCATCCTGCTCGAATTTAAACAATTCCTTCTCGGTAGATTCTTTCAGCTCTGACGCATCCAAGTCAGACGCAAACAAACGCCGCAAAAGCTCGGCCTTGATCTTGCTTTGATTCACCGGGTTTTTCAAATCTTCTGCCGAGGCAATTTCCTTCACACCCGAAGCCACAGCACCCGCTAAAATCTCTACCAGGTCAGACACTCCATTGAAGAATGTTTCCTTATCCAGATTCGCGGCAGCCGCGCCGTTCGTGCGCTCCAGAGCCGCAGCATACTTTTTAACACCCAGCGTTTGTTTCGCATGCGTCAAAATAAAAACGAGCGGGTTATCGCCCATATTCGGACGGTCACCAAATCGCGGCGCATTAAATGTTGAAAGGTTCATGCCTTCAACATCACGAAGCGCCGACATGTCCATCGCCTGGCTGATCAAGCCCCGCTCCACAAGACTTTGAACGACGGGCTGGCCGAGCACTCGCTTAAGCGCGTGCTCCTCTCCCGCAAGATCAAATCCGAGAGTTACGGACGGATCCGGAGTATTCGCAGGCCGCGTCGCTGCAAAATTATTGAGAATGCGCTGAATCGAAAAATCCGCAATCTGCGGACTCACCTGAACGGCACCGGGTACCACAGGTTCTGTTGTGGAAGGTGTGCCAACAGCAATCCTTTGTAGGGGCGGGTTCATAACCCGCCCTGAATCAACCATTCTCTTAAGGGCCGGTTTAAAACCGGCCCCTACAAACGGAGAAACAGATTGTTTCGCAATGCTTTGTAATTCTTCCATCTGCTCCCGCACAAACTTTTCAAGCTCGCTCTCCCCCAGCTGGCGAACCACAAGCACGCCCTGCTCCGTCCAAACGCGCAGTTCCGCATCCGTTACAGGCTCACGTTCAAATAAATACTTCGCCAGCGCCAGGCCCAGTTTCCCCAGCGCCTGCCGTGCCTCGGCAAGCGACTTGTCAGCCTCCGGCTGGCCCGTTAATCGCATCTCGGAGCGCCGCAAACCCATTTCGGATCTGGCAGAAGCCGGCAACGGCTCAGCGCGTTGAGGGCCAGAGTTTGCATCGAACAGAGCCCGTCGAAACGCAGTGTGGGCAGGGTAAAGGGGATCAATATCCCAAGTGGCCGCTAAAACGGGGTTGTAGCCTCTTAATTTTAAAAGTGTATTCGTGAGCGCCATTGTTAAAGACAGGTTTCCGCGCAGAAAAAGGAAAGGGCTACCCTGAGAAGCACGTTGAAAATCGTCAATGATCTCAAGACCCGTCTGCCAGTCCATTATCTGCTCGGATGAATATCGCTGCAACAGCGTTAAAATATTTTCAAACCGGTGCCCCTCATCGCCCCCGCCTGTTTGAAAATACTCGCTGTAGAATTTTCCAGCAATCGCGTTGGGCGATTCGGCTCCTTGTTTCGCGGCTGGCAATGCACGTTGATGCGCAATCAGCGTTTGCGGCCAATATAAAGAAGTACTATTCTCACCAACCATCAAAAGCCTGTGTAGTTCTCTAAATTGATCCATGAGAAAAGTCCCATTCTTGACTTCGCCTCCAAAAACTCCTTCCATAATCAGGAGAAAACGACGTCTAACGTCGAGTTGATTTAACCAGTAATTCCACTGATTCAGCTCACCTCCGAACTTGTGAATGATATCCTTACCGCCCTGCCCGGGCCTTGTTTCACCCTGCCAGCGCACCAGTTCCTGCCAAGGGGCTTCCGCGGCCTGATCCCATTGAAACTGCGGGTATTGTTTTTTCAGATCCGCGGCCAACTCCCTTAATTTCGCTTGTTTAAGATTAACCTCTGATTCCAATTTTTCTCTTTGTTCGCCGGTCAAATCCACAGCCTCCAATACCCGTTCCAAATTATTTTCGGGTAGTGCAATCTCTCTCTGGCGATAAACAGCCGCTTTGAGTTGGGCATAAGAGGGTTCAAAACGATCGGAGAATTCGAAGCGGCCGCTCTCATTCGCGTTAAAAACCGGGCCGCCGTCTTCAGCCACTCGAAAGGCGAACGGCAGCTGATAGATGCCGCTGCCCTCGTGATCACTGTAACTGAGGATGTCCAGCTCGTGGTAAAGGCTCTTTAACTCAAAATAGGTTTTCAGTTTTTCCGCAGGGGTTCCACCAAGGCCCGAGTGTTCTGCGGAGTTTTTAATTTGCCTGACGGCTTCTTCCTCCGCAATGGCTCCGGGCTGAAAAAATAGCCCCACCGCATCATTTTCGATCAATGCAATCACCGTTGCTAAATCCCAGGGCAGTTTACCTTCCCCTTCAAAAAGCTCTTTAATTTTTTCCACAGTCGCTTTCAACGGATCTTTTAACGGATCATTGTCTGCCAGCCGCTCGCGCGCACCCACCTCAATCTTTGCAAGGTCATGCACCGCC
The DNA here is from genome assembly GCA_023247135.1 of Candidatus Omnitrophota bacterium. Classification (GTDB taxonomy): domain Bacteria; phylum Omnitrophota; class Omnitrophia; order Omnitrophales; family Aquincolibacteriaceae; genus JAHFHB01. Next base: position 4,231 of record JAHFHB010000088.1, on the reverse strand, counting down.
AGCATGAACCGGAACGCCGCAGAATCAAAATTGCCAGGCAATGTCCGACCCTTCAAGTACCGGTCAAAGAAACTCAAAACGTTTTTCGTGTGATCGCCCAACGTAACAAAAATGCCTCTGTCGGGCTTCTGAACCGTGACCCGTTTCCATGCCACCGCCACATAATCAATCTTGGCCAAAGCAGCCATAAGCACTTCCGGAGAAGCGTCGGGATTATTAAACACCTCCACAATATGGTTAAAAACCTCTGGCTGCGCGACGTTCCGCATTTCGGATTTGGCAGAAGCCGGCAACGGCTCAGTGCGTTGAGGGCTAGAATCTGTATCGAACAGAGCCTGCTGCAACGCAATATCACCCGCCTTAGAACCATCACCTTGTTTTGACAGCAGAAGCTTTTCAAAATAATGCGCTTGATAGAGGATCACGGCTCTCACCTCGGGTTTGTCCGCCTTCTGAAATTCCGCCCTCAAGCGCTGTACTAATGAACGAAGATCCCCATCGATTTCGTCCGGCACTTCAAGCTCTTCCATCCCTTTATCTCTTGTGATTTTTATGAACCGCTTTGTGGCGGCCCCATCAACACGACCTTGATTGACACCGCTCGCTTTAATGCGTTCCTGGATACTAATAGATTCCCGCAGGAGGTCCGCAACGGCAGGCTTTAATTTAACACCGGTAAACCCAAGGCCCTCGTCGTGTCCGTTTAAATAGTAGCCAAAACTGTCGCTTCCCGGCAAAACCTCTGAAGTTTCTGTCGCTAGGATTGAGTGTGGGACTTCACCCCAGCCAAGTTCAGGGTATTTTCTGCCAAAACCAAATCTAACTCTATTGACCGCACTACTTTCATAACGACCGTAGATCAGCTCTGCTGGCAGGAACTCCGGCTCAATCAATTGACGCCTGCCGAGATGGCCCAGGATATCGGCGTGCCATTCGATCACTCGCGCCTTTATTTTTCGCGCCTCTTTTACAGCTTCTTCAAGGTTTGCGGCTATTAAAAAATTTCTGGCCCAAATCTCCGTGACTCTATCCTCGTCTTTTTCAGCATAATTTTCGTATACATTGCTTAAGAAGTCCTGTGGGGTCTCTTTCCATATTTCAATGACCCTTTCGCTCAATGTCTTTAAAACCGCAAGAACCCGGACCGCCTGCAATGGGTAAACGTTATCCTTAGGAATAGCCATGATTCCGGCATACGCCGTATCTTCCGGAATTTTGTCTTCCAGAAAAAGAATCAGGGAAATTTTTTGAATCTGCGTCCAACCCCGTGCATAGTGAGCATTCTCGAACCATCTTAAAATGTCCGCGTACGGCGATGTTTTGACATGGGTCAATTCACGCAGTTGTTTTTCTGTCAGCTGATTTTCTGTGAATCTCTTGAGATCGGCTAAAATGGCCTCCATGAGCCCTTCGGCATAATAAAGATCTTCGGGCTCCACCCAATCTTTGAGTTGATCACTTGTCACTTGTTGTATTTGAGACTGAGCCTCATCCCACGAAAGGCTTGCTTTATCCGGATGGATGCGGATACCCCAAAAATTTCCCCCGCCGAAATACCCCTCCTGGGCAATATGTTTCGTGACCCGATTTCTCAAGCGCTGTTCTACGTCTGCCTCGATACTCTGCCAATCCGCGGAAAGTCCGGCTTGAAGACGTTTGATATATAAGCCGTCGTGCACATCCAAAATAAATTCCTCCGCTAGCCAATCCGCGCCGTTCGCAAATTTAGCTAAAGCTGCAACAACATCGTTATTGATCAGCAGCCGTTCGTTTTTAACCAGAAACTCGGCGGTGGATTCAAATTCCCCGCGATATTGCGCCGCCGACTGGTCAAGGCGGTGTTTATCGATGAGGTAAAAATAAGCATCTCTTTTCAGTATGCTTTTGATCGTCGCCAAAACGACTGGCAGATGCTGGTCGCGTGCCACGATAAAGGGAAGCCAAAACGAGAATCCCATCGGGGTCAGAATCATCGCCTCAATGAGTTTCGCAGGTGCATTATCGGTGGCTTCATTGATAGTCCTGTAGAACGATCCGAATTCACCCGCACTAAAGTTCCATTCCTCTCTCAAATAGGCCGCGAGCAAGGCCTGGTCAAAATCGGGATCGAGAACATCCATGTTCCGTGCACGCAATGTGCGATACCACAACCTCATGGCGTCTTCTGTTTTTCCGGATAATTCACCGAACAATTTACGTCGGGGTGTATCTGCGGCCTTGCCCGGTTCCTCTAGCTCGCTAACCCCCAGGCGGGTTCTCATATAATTTACCAAAAGACGCGCAAAAGCCTTGCTTAATTCGACCTGAAATTCCTGACTCCGGCTCTGAAATTCTCTCAACTCGTAAATCACTCTAAACGCCTTGATACTAATCTGCAAAGCATCCGAGCTCTCATCAGACGTTAGGGCATCTGAGTGCACCATCTCCTTGAGAGTTTTGTCACATCGCACATAGACAGCGGCTAACTCTTCAAGGCTTAAAGCTTCCAGGCTATCTCCCAAATTTCGCATCATGGTCACTGCGAATTTCACTAATTCGAGTTTTAATAAAATCTCTTCGTTCTGCGGAAGCGCTTGAACGGTCGGACGCTCCACAATATCCAGGATTCGAAAGAAAACATTTTTAGAATAAAGGTGCCGGGCAATTACCGTCTGAGCCGATTGGATATAAGCGCTAAGCGGTTTACCGTCTGCAAACTCAGAAAGAAATGGGACTTCTATATCCTGATTGCTGTCTTTATCACTTCGCATTTCGGAGCGAGACAGCGATGCCTTCTGACCCAGGGCTTTTTCGAAAATTTCTTTTTCAATGGCCTCGAAGGGCTCCGAGGTGATCGCGTGAATTTTTCCGTCCGGCGTAAAGAAGACAACATCCAAACGCCGCCGTTTGCTTTGAGGGTCCGTGCGTGAAAAAGCAAACGGTTTGTCTTTCTCAGGCTTGGCTGCAATGTTCCAGCCTGTCAGATGCAGGTATTCCCGCGGGAATGCGGCCATGGGCAGCGTATTGGTTTTGAACGCTTTGTTCAAACTCTGTGTCGCGTTTTCTATTTCGAAGTCTTTCAGGGCGCCGCCCGGATCCGCGGGCTTGAGCAGCACTGTCTGGACTTTACCCGAGGCCTCGAGCCGGTGCATCGAGGCCAGCAGTTCAGGCGTTGCTTCCGCGGTCACAAAAGCAATCAGCGTTTTTTCTGACGTAATGGCTTTCAGCGTGATTTCACGGCCCTGGCTGTCGCTGAAAATAAAATTCGGAACCGGCCGCGGCCCGAGTTCGCCGGGCTTGCCTTCATGGCGGTTTGCAACAATCTGAAACTGCACTTCCTCGCCATTCGCCGGGAGGCGCACCGTCAGGACACTCACCGGCTGTGCAAAGATATTTTGCGAATGTGTTTCGGGAGTTTCGCGAATGCTTTCCAAAATAGATTCGGGAACCAGAGAGGGTCCCGACAGCACGGAAAGATCCGGCAGCCGGACCGAAGCCAGTTCTGTCTTGGGCCTAACCCGTTCCGGAATTTCAAGTGGGAAAAACTGAGGGGCGATTTTTGTGCGCTGAAAGACCGGCGCCGCTGGATTCTCTTTCGCTTCACGTTCCTGGACAAGGCGTGAAATCTCGGCGATTTTCTCGTCACCCAAAGGCTGCGGCGGCGCCACAGGCTCCACCGCAGGTTCGGTTATTTTTTGCTTGAACATTGCCTGAATTTTTTCGCCCCAAGGACGAGCTGCTTTCCGAATCTCGTCGCGGAACTGTACCGCGAAATACCCGGCACTGAGCACACCCACGGCCAGCGCCAGGCGGAACATCAGCGGGCCCGAACTTGCCCTTTTTTGCCGGTCGATTTGTTTAAACACCACTGTTTCAGCTGCAAGAGCTGAAGAAACTTTCACGACCTCAACCGGCGGAACCACAGAAACTTCATCCGGCAGCTCCGGCTCTGGTGCAGTCGACTCAACTCCATCTTCCGCCTGCAGCTGCGCAGCCTCTTGCGCTGCCTTTATCGCCATCAATCTGCGCCGGCTATCCATTCCGCGCATCTCAGAACGAGCTTCCGGCGCACTCACCAATCCATTCCCGGAAGTCTTGCCAGTTCCATTTCTCAGATAATAAGCAACGCCTTCCTGTGTATAGGGATGAGGCTGGGGCCATTGCTTCACTTCAGCTTTTTTGCCATCAAGGTCTGACAGCCAATAGTCATTAGGCTTCAAAATCTCGGCAAAATATTGTGGCGGCAGACTCA
>JAHFHB010000087.1:5588-7591 GCA_023247135.1 Candidatus Omnitrophota bacterium | reverse complement strand
ATGGCCAAAACTGAACGAATCGCACCAAGCGTCGACTGTGCCGCCGAAACCTTGGCATTCGTGGTCAAATCCACGAACTTCGGAATGGCCACCACTGCCAGAATTCCGAGAATGACCATCACGATAACAACTTCAATTAAGGTAAAACCACGCTGCTTATTTAGTTTTTTACGAATGAGAGTCATATTAACCTAGCCTCCTGTTTTGTTATTTACCTGTCTTAATTGTAGCACACTTTTTGCTAATAAAAGCACTCTTAATGCAATTTTTTTATACTCCTGTATCCATTCGGCATCTCCAAAGATCACTCGCGCTCATAAATCCATCGTAACTATAGTCTATTAAACAAGTTAAAACTATGCGTAATCAGCCGGTTGCGCTTTTCTGGATAACCCCGTAGATGTTCCACATGGGTAGAAAAATACCAAGCGCCAGGACAAGCACAAGCGCGGCGAGCATCACAATAAAAAAGGGCTCAATCATGGATTCCATGTTTTTGGTCATCACATCCAGTTCCGAATCGTAGAAACTCGAAATTTGAATGAGCAGTTCGTCCATTTTGCCGGACTCTTCCCCCACACGGACGATTTGAACAATAATCGTTGGGAAGATCGGATCGGCGCCCATCTGTTCAGCCATGGCATGTCCTTGGCTAACCTTTTCACGGACTTTGAGAATCGAGCGCCGTAAAGTGGCGTTATCGACCACTTCTGCAACTAACTCAAGCGCCTGCAAAATATTGACTCCGCTTTTGAGCATCATGCCCAGCATGCGCGTAAACCGCGAAAGCACCGCCTGTTTAAAAAAATCGCCAAAAATCCAAACTTTGAGCATCGCCCCATCCCAGAAAAGACGGCCCGCTTCTGTCTTGTAATGCCTTCGTATCAGAAAAAAAGCGAGCGCCGCCGCGCCCAGGACAAAGTACCAGTAGTGCTTTACCAGACTGCTTGTTCCCAAAAGGATTTTCGTCGGCAGAGGCAGTTCGGCGCCGAATCCTGAGAAAAGCGTTTCAAATCTCGGAATGATAAAAAGCATCGCGGCCAGGAAAGCGATGGTCATGACGCTGAAAGCGAGTATGGGATAACGCAGCGCGGATTTTATTTTGGAGGCTGTTTGGTAGTCTCTTTCTAAAAGTTCGGCCAGCCGCAAAAGCACGTTATCCAGCTCACCGATAGCTTCGCCGGAGCGGATCGTCGCCGTAAACAGCCGGTTGAAAACACGCGGATGCTTCTGAATCGTTTCCGAAAAACTGTTACCTTTCTCCACGTCGTTGAACATATCTGTCAGCGTCTTTTTCAACACCGGGTCTTTGGCGCTGTCGCGCAGCGTCATCAGCGCCGTCAGCATGGGCACGCCTGCTTTGAGCAGAGTAGCCAGCTGCCTGACGAAAAAATTAAAGTCCGCCGGCGGCACTTTCTCCATGCGTTCCTGGAAATCTTTCCAGGCTTTAAATTCACGCTTGGGCGAAAGTTCCAGGATTTTATAATGCCGTTCGTCCAGAAATTTCCGCGCAACGGCTTCAGAATCAGCCTCCAGCACCCCTTCGGCGCCGCGGCCCTGCGTATCTTCGATCCGGTAAAAAAACTTCGGCATATTTCCCCTTCTAGCCAATACGGACATTACATTGAGGTCCGATTGGCTTGTACCTGCGCAACAAGTGCAGGTGCTAGGTCGTGGCTTTCAAAACTTCTTGCAGTGTCGTGACACCCTGCTGGGCTTTTTGCAGGCCCGAGTCTCTCAAAAGTCTCATACCTTGCTTGACCGCCAGCGCGGCAATTTCGCTTTGCGGGGCCCGCGCGGTAATTTTTTCGCGTAGTTCAGGCGTCAACACCAGCAGTTCATGGATGGCCGTACGGCCGCTATAGCCCTGCCGCTTGCACTGCTCGCAGCCATGGGCCTCGTAAAAAACGTGCTCCCCGGCTTTGAGGCCCAGTTCAGCCAGCAAAGACGGCGGAGGCTCAAACGGCACCCGGCAGGCAGTGCAGAGCCGCCGCACCAGCCTC
>JAHFHB010000087.1:0-5578 GCA_023247135.1 Candidatus Omnitrophota bacterium | reverse complement strand
TATGGGCTTACAGCCCTTTCTTATTTCCACCGCGCTGGAAATAAGAAAGGGCTGTAAGCCCATATCCGCCAGCCGCGTGACCGCGCCGCAGGCATCGTTGGTGTGCAGCGTCGACAAAACCAGATGCCCCGTCAACGCGGCCTGAATGGCGATTTCCGCCGTTTCCGTGTCGCGAATTTCTCCAACCATGATGATGTCGGGGTCCTGGCGCAAAATACTGCGCAGGCCGGCCGCGAACGTTAATCCCACTTTCGGGTTCACCTGGGTTTGGCGGATCAAATCAAGTTCGTATTCAACCGGGTCTTCGACCGTCACAATGTTTTTCCCGATCTCGTTGACCGTATTCAGCGCAGCATAAAGCGTCGTCGACTTACCACTGCCGGTCGGGCCCGTCACCAGAATAATGCCGTACGGAACCTGGACGCATTTTTCAAAATTGCGCCGGATGGTTTCGTCCATGCCCAGGCTTTTGAGATCCTTTTTCACGGACGATTTGTCGAGAAGGCGCAGCACCAGGTTTTCGCCATAAACCGTGGGCAGGGAGGAGACACGCACGTCGATCTGTTTACTTTCCAGATGAAACCGGATGCGGCCATCCTGCGGCTTGCGCTTTTCAGCAATATCCATGCCCGCAGAAATTTTAATGCGCGCGATGACGGCATTTTCAAAATCTTTTTCAAATGCGAATTTTTCATGCAGCATGCCGTCGACGCGGTAACGGACGCGCAAAACTTTTTCGTCAGGCTCGATGTGAATGTCGCTGGCCTTGTCCTGCACCGCCTGCATGAGGACGTGATTGACCAACTTGATCACAGGCGCCTGCTCGGCCATGAGCTGCAGGTCTTCTTTCTTTTCCTGCGTCGGATGGATCTCGGCTTCATCCAGCTTTTCTTTCTGAACTTCCTGTACGATATCCTGCACCCTCTGCTGCAGGCCGTAGTGGCGGTCAATAGCTGAAAGGATGTCTTCTTTGGGCGCGTACATCGGAATAATGGCGTGCAGTTTGGTGCGGTGCCGGACGGCATCAATCGCGCGAATGTCTTTGGGATCATGCATGGCCACAAAAAGAACCTGGGCGTTCTGATAAAGCGGGATCAGGGAATATTTCGCGGCCAGGTCTTTGGGCACCAACTGCAAAATCGCCGGCTCGATCGCATACCGGGTGATATCGATGAGCGGCTTTTTAGGGCCTTGCGGGGATGGCTTCCTGGGGTCTGGTTCCGGATGTTCTTTCAAAACTCTTTCTCCCTGCCGCTCACAGCGCGGCCTGTTTCGGGTTGCTGCTCAAACCTCTCTAAGCAATCTCGCAAAATCCGGTTTCCGGTTGAATCGTAACCGTTTTCGTTGTGCCCCCGGACTGAAGCTGGACCGTCGCATTGGAAGCCATGGCTGCGCCATTAGAATCCGACGGTGTTCCAAAAGAATCAAAACGTAAATCCACCAGCGGACAGCCGCTTAACTCACAAAAATCGACCGTTCCGATCGTGACGCCCGCATACCCGGAAGTTCCGTCAAACGCCACGCTGAGCGGCTTCTGGCGCCAGGGATCGGTCAACACTGTCTTCGTACTGCCGCTCAGGGAAAAAAGGCTGTAGGTATTCGAGCCTGCAGTGACCGTGATTCCGTAAGTGCCATGCCGGCTCAGGGCCAGCTCGCGAGCATAACGAATGTCCGCCGTCATTTTACGCGCCGCTGAATTCAACCGGAAATTTTGAATCGCGCTGTAAATGTTGGGCAGGCTGATCACGGCCATAAGCCCCAGCACAAACAGCACCGCCGCCATCTCCATCAATGTAAACCCGCGCGCAGACGTATTCACAACCCCTCCCATGCCATGTCTCAATTCTCCTGCCATTTCCCAAGCTTCAGATTACCCCCCTGGGCAAAGGACGTCATCAACTGGGAATCCCCATTCACCACAATGAATCCCCTCTCGTTGTTGACGGTAATGTTCCCGCGGCTGAGAATCCCGCCGGTGTAATTGACCGAAGTATTCCAACGTTGCGGCGAGGGTAAATTGGAAGACAGTGTGGTGTTCCCGCCCGTAATAATGATGCCTGTAATCACAGTACCCATGCCCACATCGCTCAAACTCAAATTACCGCCGGCCTGGAGCACAGGCAGCACTTCCTGATTAGGGCCTGCCTGGGCGACGAGCGAAGAATTCGCGGCAAGAACTCCGGTGATATTTCCCACGGCCGCCAAAGTGCCTGTGGTCGATACCGTTCCGTTGATGGCTATATCGCCATCCGCAATGATGTGTCCGTCAATCACTGCGCCGGTCTGAATCGTGACATTTCCGGTCACATGCACCTTTTGGTTAAAATATCCGGAAGGCACCGTAAGATTACCGTTGTACGTCGTGGTAGTAATTTCGGTGGCAAGCCGGGCGGTATTAACAACCGGCAAGCTCATGGGAAGATTCGGATGCGCGGTGCCCGAATAAATAAAGTGATTCCCAAAAGTGATCGTGCCTCCGGCCGCCACATCCCCGTAGAGCGCTCCATCCAAATCCTGGCCCGGCGGCATGGTGCCGTTAAAAGCCATATTCCCGCTGCTGTAAACAGGATAAGTGACCGGAATAGCCATAGACACCGATTGTTTGAGTACCCGGACGCTGTTACCTACTTTTGCAGTGATGGTGACATCCGCCGTGGTTTCCGTCTGGTTCGAGTACTGCACCCAAAACTGGCCATCGCCCAGCGTGATCGGCGTACCGCCATAAGGCGCCCCCGTGGCTGAAGTATTGTTACTGTAGTTCATATCCGTCATAAATTCCTTGGTCAGCGTATGACTCAATCCGCCCTCCGCCACAAAAAAAGCCTTCTGTCCTTCGGCATCCGCCGTGGAGGTGGCCGCTCCGGATGAAATCATCGAGGTCACTCCCAGACCCATGGCACTCAAAGCCAGCATGGAAAAAACCACTGCCAGAAGTCCGAATCCTCGCGAATCCGTCTGCTGAAATCGTCGTCTATTAAGACTCGTCTTTTGAGCTTTATTCATAAAAATTCCTCCCTACCCAAAGAGATTGCGCGGCCGCACCTGCGACCGGGCCGTCACCGAGCGGCCGCCCTGATCCGTGCGCACCGTTGCGCTGATGCGGTAAATATTCGTACTCGCGGGATTCACGAGCGGAGACGCCAGCGCCGCATGATCTTTATCGAAATACGAAAGCGTGAACTCCCCCACGTTTTTAGCGAGAGTGCGATTATTGCGCAAAATCTGCGTGCCATCCAGCCGGTACGTAATGGTTTGGCTGGCGGCATTCTGAAATTGAATCCGGTGGCTCTCGGCGATCAGCACCGAGGCAGGATCTTTGATTTGGCTCAGCTCACGCATCAAACGCATCAAAGCCAGCCGCGACTCCTGCTGGAAATCATCCTGAAATATTTTCAGGCTCCAAAGATCCGTCATCGGCTTCATGAACATATTCACACTCAGCAGCATCGAGCCCATGATCGAGAGTGCCACCGCCGTTTCCACGAGCGTGTAGCCGCGGCAGTTTCTCGAGAGCCCTGCTGTCCGTTTTATCTTTTGCATAGAAACCTCAATAAAGCGTATCGCGCGATTTTGCCGAACCCACAATCGTGACCAACTGAGCGCGCTGGCTCCCCCCCTGATTGACCGTCACTTGCACGCGCTTGTAATCGGGCGTCCAGTTATTAGGCACTGAATTCGGAATCGTCAATGTTGTATTCAAAGCATCCTGATTCACATAGGCCACGCTGACGCTCCTGGAAAATCCACTGAACGGTGCGCTCAGGTTCTCCGTGAATCCCTGATAATCATCCACATCATCCAGCGACGAACGCGACCCCGTCGTTTCCCCATTGTCAGTCCCCAGGGTTTTGCTCCAATTGCCATCCGCAGTCTTGGCCTCGTTCTCATCAAAACGCCGGCTTTTGATTTCTTCCATCAGTTCTTGCGCCAGCATCGTCGCGGTCAGCCGGAACTGCGGATTGGTGCTCGTCACACTGACATCCATGAAGAGCTTAGTAAATGAAAGCACCATCGCCGCCAGCAGGACCACGACAAAAATCAATTCAATGAGGCTCGTTCCCCGCTGCAGACACCTTCGGTTTTGATCTTGAAAAACTATAGTATTTCTTATCATTATCATCTTTTTCCTATCTATAGAAAGCATACCTGTTCAAACGTCTCTTTTCAACGCAGAGATCGAAATAATTCCATCCAACTTTGCGGCTGTAAGTCTTTGAACCTATTCAAGTTAAGAAGATACGTGTTCGATCTATGCTATACTGCAAACAGAAGGAGTTCCCATGGAGAAAAAAATCATTCGTTCTACTGTGCCCCTGTTCTTCTTAGCCGTGAGTCTAAGCACCGCATTTGCCGCCGTACCGGCCGACAGCGCAAAAAAGCCTGACGTTGCGGCTTTGCGAAAACAGCGCGACGACAAGGTGTCTCAAATTCGGGATATCTCTCTGGCCTTTGCCGAACAACAGATGAAGGTCGCTTATGCAAAACGGGATAAAGCCATGTTTGAACATGACCGTGCGGATCCCAATCTGAATAAAAAAGACCAGGACGCGCTGGATGAAAAAATTGCAGCGGCCACTCAAAAGCTCATCAAGCTGGAAAAAGAAAAGGCGAAAAACCGCGAGGGGTTCACAGCGGCCGCTCATGATTATGAGGATCTTATGCGGGCAAATGCAGATGTTTTATTGACAGATGACAAAGACGATTCGCGCAAGTCGTAGGGGACGGTTTGAAACCGTTCCCTGCCAGATAGACTCGTGCCTGTTACGCTTCAGGCAGGTGAAAACCCCGCCGGGTGTGGGATGCGCGAATGACCGTGTGAATGCCGCCGCGCACATAAAAATCCGCTTCAATCTGCATGAACCGCGGGTGCGTGGCCGAAACAAGATCCTCTAGAATTTTGTTGGTCACGGCTTCATGGAAAGCGCCCTCATTCCGGTAACTCCACAGGTAGAACTTCAGGCTCTTCAATTCCACGCAAAGTTTGTCGGCGATGTAAACAATCCGCAGCGTGGCGAAATCGGGCTGCCCCGTTTTGGGGCACAGGCAGGTGAACTCCGGGCATTCAAAACGAATCTCGTAATCCCGTTTGGGATACGGATTCTTGAAGACTTCCAGTTTTTTTGACGGTTGGCTCGGCATGGATGCCATTATAGCATGGGCCCCAGACACCGTCATCCGCCGGCACTGGCCCGCTCCGCGCTTAAAGCCGCTAGTTTTTGGCTGTCTTTTATGGCGCATGTTTGCGTCGCTCTGCCCATTATCTATTTTAAAATGATCATAATCCATTAATGAGATATATTATGGAAAAATTTTCGCCTGCTTTATTTACAGGCGGCCAGTCGGCGGGTATGCTTGGGGCAGCGTTGTTGAAAGGAGATTCAAAACAAATGCATACAACAACCCACAAACTCCCGACAGTATTTTTTCCGGTTCAGCCGACTCCGGCGGACCTGCTTCACATCCTGCAGGATTTTCTTGAGATGAAAAGCAGCCTGAGCCCGCTGGAAATCGCACGGCTGATGGAAGCGCTTGATTTGAGAATTCTGGCAGTCAGTTCAATTCAGACCTTGACGGCTTT
>JAHFHB010000086.1 GCA_023247135.1 Candidatus Omnitrophota bacterium | reverse complement strand
TCCCGGTTGCTTTTGGGCAGCCAGTGGACCAGCGGAAGCAGGGCCTTTACTTCCTCATCGAAAACACGCCGGTTTTTTTTACCAAGCGCTTTTGGGGGGTGGAATGAATGTTTGAACCCATAAATGTGGTAAAAATACGGTTGGCCGGCATTTGCCCCAGCAGGCAAAATAAAATCGTCAGCCCCCATGCGCTGCCGGCTAATCTCACCTGTCTGATGGAGAGCCGCCCAGCGCAGGGTAAATAGAAATCCAAGCACTCGATGGAAGGCAAATGTGCGGAGCCGTAACCTCGCTGATTTTAAATAGGCCGCGAGGGGGCCATACGCCGTACCTCCGGCATCAACTAAAATGACCGGTTTACGCCCCAGCTTGCTTCTAAGCCGCGGTGCGACAAACCCCTCAAGCTTGTGTGCTGCCGCCGCATTTTTGAGACCCCGCACCGGGGTAAAAAAGTTGAGCATGGCCCACTGACTGAGAACCGTTTTAAATTTCACCGGTGCATAAATCGGCCCCAAAGAAACAACCGAAAGCAATGCAAGGGCCAATGCCGTTGAAAAATGAAATGCCGCAAAACCGACAAATAGGACTACGGCGACGGGCAATACCATCCAGGTTAGCGTCTGTTCCCAAGCCCGGCGCAAATAGCGGCCGCGACTTGTGTCCGGCGCAAGACCGATGACAAAAATAGATTTCTGCTTTTCTCCGGGCTGGACTTGCAAAAACCAGGGCCGGTTTTTAGCGTTAAGCCATCTTGGGAGTCTTTGAGATTTAGCGGCGGGCTGAGTTGCCGCAATGGCATCGACTTTAGAATAAACTGCCGCCGGAACTTTTTCACGAGACAACCCACTGCGGTGATAAATCACATACTGTGCTTGATCCGTTTCCACGACTTGAAAGCGCTTATCATTGGCGAGTTCAGCAAGCCCCGCTTGTATTGCTTTTTCGAGTTTTGTTTGCATTTTTTGCGCGACGCGCATCTCGGAGCGCATCGTCCCCGATGCGTCCCGAGAAGTCTCGCGACTCCGCTCGCGAGGCATTTCAGAGCGTTTCACAGGTGCGGGGCGCTCTGTCCAGCGCGCTACTTCATCCGCGATGACGGCTTCAACATGCTCGCGCTGGCCTAAAAACTCGGCGGTCTCGAAGATGGGTGCGTAACGCGTGGCTGTGCGCATGCTGGTTGGCGCTTGGTAGCCGGGAATACTCGCGGCCATGAGCGTGCGGTACAGCGCTTTATGGCGCGGTTCGTCTTTTGAGATTCGCGGGGTAATGATGCAGTAGTTAAATCCGTTCCGGCGCAGAAGGGTTTCGATGTTTTGTTTGTGAAATCCGCCAAAGACGAGGATGGCAGGCGCTGAGATTGCTTCGTCGTCTGAAACTCCTCGCAATGACGATGCCTCTGCTTGCATCGCTTTGCGGCCCCGGCGCATCAGTGCCGGGGCTTGCAATGACGAGTGCAAATATTTTTTTAGAGCGGCTTCGACGGCGGCATCACGTTCTTCGGCTAATTCGTAAAAACGCATGGCGTGGCGAATGTTTGTTTCCCATTTCTTTGAAAGCGCCAGCGACCTGTGAGTTTGGCCCACGATGAAGGACAGCAATACTTCGGTTTTAAAAGTTTTGAGCGTGGCCTGAATCGCTTCATACTCTTCGAAAGGAATTTCGAGCGCACTCACGCGCACAAGCTGGTTCAGGATTTTTCCATAGTGGAAAATCTCACGGTTTTGTTTGTCTGTTAAGAAGCCTTCAGCCAGTTTGTTTTCAAAATCTTCAATTTCGCTGAATAATTCACGGGGCTGAATTGCCTGGATCGCCCGAAGACTTTCGTGAGCTCGTGAACGCTCTGCCGCAAGCACTGCCAGGATGTTCGGATAGCGGCTGAGCAGAGAACCGGCCTCGACAGAACACACCGCACCCAGCCGCTTCAGGTATTCCAGCAAGCCCAGCTCGCCGGCATCAAAGCGCTTACGCAGTTTCAGCTGTTCCTTAACCGCTTTAGGCAGGTATCGATCGGCGAGTTTTTGAACCCGCGCCGACAAATCCTGCAGATCCGCATTGGTTTCTTTACGCGTCAGAGCTGCCTGCCGGTACCATTCGATGTTTTCAAGATGCAACCGTACATTATCTGCGCCGATGAGATTAAAATTCTGTTTTCGCGTGATATGCGCGTACTCCGCGCCGCCGATGAGCAGCTTATCCATCAGCGCATGCGCCACTTTTCTTTTTACCTGCGGGTCTGGGATCCCTGAAAAATATTTGTCTGTGGGAACCGGCCCTTCGTAACCTTCCTCAAAAACAGTTTTGATTCCGTAATGTTCAACCAGGTAATGAATAATTTTTGCAATTTTTTCTTGCGCTTCAAGAGAGTCGTGTGCGTCCTGAATGTAAATAACCGTTTTGCCAGAGGGGCCTTGCACTGACGTTTCGAGGGTGCCTAAAGCCGGGGGAATCGAAATCGAGAGCGGTGCGTCATGGCGAGAAGCCGGCCGCGCTGGCGCTGCGGACGGACTGGCGCGAGCTACATCCGTTGCGAGTAAACACACGCAGAGCGTGAGCGCAATAATGCGGTAAAAAAGCGCATAGCCGGTGGTCCGTGGTGTTTTATTATTCATAGTAGGTAGACTTTAAAAAATAGGAATTATGGAAGAATACCCGCTGGAATCCGGACAGACAAATCGCAAGAGGAGGGGTTGTTCGATTGAGGCAGAATGCTAGAAATTGATCGAAAGGACTAAGCGGGCTTTTCCCGATCTAGGCGCAGCTGCCCGCAAGCGGCATTGATTTCACGGCCGGCGGTTTGGCGCACCATCACACGCACGCCTTTAGCCTCCAGCGCATGGACGAACGCATCGATGCGCGGCTTTTCAGGCGTGCGAAAATCCATTTCGCGGATAGGGTTGTAAGGAATAATATTCACCTTCGCATGTAAGCGGCTTGCGATCTGCGCCACGCCGCGCGCTTCCTCGTCGGAATCATTGACATCGCGGATCAGCGTGTATTCGAAGGTGATGTCGCGCTTCAGTTCATGATGAATTTTATCCAGCGCCTCGACCAATTCTTTCAACGTATATTTTTTGTTGATTGGAACGAGTTCACTGCGCTTGGCTTCGATGCTTGAGTGCAGGGAAACCGAAAGGCGCACGCGCCCTTCGTTCAGCTTGACGAACTCCACGATTTTCGGCGTGATGCCCGAGGTGGAAACCGTGATGCGCCGTCCGCCCATGGCCAGGCCCCAGTCTGCCTGCAAAAGCCGGAGCGTTTTCATAGTGGCGTCAAAATTATCCAGTGGTTCGCCCATGCCCATAAACACCACGTTCGTCACTGGCATTTTGATTTTTTTTTCGATCCAAATAATCTGCTCGATGATTTCTCCGGCCGTCAGGTTGCGCCCAAACTTGCCCTTGCCGCTCGCGCAAAAAACACAGCCGATTTTGCAGCCAAGCTGAGTGGACACGCACACGGTCTGCCGGCCCTGCTGTGAGATCAGCACGCTTTCCAAAAGCCGGCCGTCGCGGGTTTTGAATAAAAATTTATGCGAGTCGCCGCGTCCGCCTTCAAAATCTTCGGCAAAGGTCAGGCCCGCCAAATCATAAACCTCTGTCAACTTTGTGCGCAGATCCGCCGGCAACGTCTTGGCCTCTTCCAGCGTCGCGATGTGCTTTTGATAAAGCCACGCCAGAAGCTGGCCCGCCCGGTAAGCAGGCTCACCGAGCGCTTTCATCAGGGCTTCCGCTTCCTCAAGTTCTAATCCGTACAAAGTGGGTTTCATCATTTTCGCAGCTTAAAGCCGATACGAAATAAATAAACGGTGGCCGTGAGAAAGGCCGCAAACAAAACCAAAACCACCGCGGCACAAACTGGAATGGACGCATCTGAGCGTCCGATCATGCCGTAGCGCATGCCGTTAATCATGTAGAAAATGGGATTGAACTGAGTGATCCAGCGCAGCGGCGCGGGCACCATGCTGAGCGAGTGGAACACCCCGCCTAAAAAAATCAGCGGCGTGATCACAAAAGTTGTGATCAAAGAGAGATGCTCGAATTCTTCCGCGAAAAGCGCCGTAATCATGCCCGCCGCCGAAAAAATCAAAGACACCAGCACCACGAAATAAAACATGACTGCCGGATGCGCGGGCAGAAAGCGCACGAAGCACAGCGAGACCGCATAAACCCCGCTGACCACCACGAGCGAGCGTGCCAGGCCGCCGATTAAAATAGCGGCGACCATTTCCAGATACGAGAGCGGCGTCACAAGCAATTCTTCGATATTATTGGCCCAGCGTGAAATAAAAAGCGAGCTCGACGTATTGGCATACGCGCTTTCAATGACATACATCATGATCAGGCCCGGAATCAAAAAAACAAGGTAGGGCGCGCCCTGAACCGTTTCGATGCGCCCCCCTAATGAAAATCCGAAAATAAAAATATAAAGAAAGCTTGAAACCACCGGCGGAAAGATGGTCTGCGTAAAAACGCAGGTAAAACGCACGATTTCGCGGCGCACCAGGGTTGTAAAACCAATCATTCGGCTCACGCGCCGCCCCCGCTTGATTTGGCAGTCAGGGATAAAAAAGCGTCTTCCAGTTTCGGACGGCGCACATCTACTTTTTCAATTTCAATGCCCTTCCCATGCAAAAGCTGGAGAACGCGGTTGACCATGCCCGGTTTTTCTTCAAACGAAAGGCGCTTGCCGCCATCAAGAATCGTCACGGCTACTTCGCCAACCTGGTGCGGAAATTCATACACGGGAGTCTTAAGCGCGAGCTCCACAAAATCCCCGTGCAGCCGGTGAATCACCGCGCCAATCGCATCCTGCGCGACCACGCGCCCCTGATGCACGACCCCGATGTGCGTGCACAGTTTCTCCGCCTCTTCGATGTAATGCGTGGTTAAAAAAATTGTCTTGCCCTTGCTGTTGAGTTCTTTGAGAAAACTCCAAAGATGGTAACGCAGTTCGAGATCAACGCCGGCCGTGGGCTCGTCCAAAATGAGAATGGCGGGATCGTGCATCAAGGCCCGCGCAATCAAAAGACGCCGCTTCATGCCGCCGGAGAGCCGCTTGTAGTCGTGCTTGCGTTTCTCCCACAGGTCAAAAAATTTAAGCCAGTGCTCCGCTCTTTTTTTCCCCTCGCTCCGGTCCACGCCAAAATAACCGGCTTCATAGATCAAAATTTGTTCCGCCGAAAGAAAGGGGTCGAAATTAAATTCCTGAGGCACCAGCCCGATCATGGCACGTGTCTGGCGGTAATCGCGCCGCACGTCTTTGCCAAAGATCTGCACCTCGCCCTGCTGATAATTTGCCAGGCCCGTCATCACGCTGATTGTGGTAGTTTTGCCCGCGCCGTTAGGCCCCAAGAATCCAAAGAATTGGCCCTGCGCCACGTCGAGCTGAAGATTATCCAACGCCTTGAAGCGGTTGCGGTAAAACTTGGTCAGGTTTTTTATGGAAATGGCTGGGGGCATAAGGTGGTGTAATGGCGGAGCCCCGCACATTGATCGATGTGCGGGACAACCACCAGCCTTTGATCTTTACTCAAAAAATTTTCCCCTTCGGGTTGAAAAATTTTTTGTCTTATGCTTGTAAGGAAGCTGGCGGAGAGACAGGGATTCGAACCCTGGAGACCCCTTTCAGAGCCTACCCGCTTTCCAGGCGAGCCCGTTCGACCGCTCCGGCATCTCTCCATAAGTCATTCGTCATTGCGAGGAGCGCAGCGACGAAGCAATCTCCTGTTACCTTTTTTCTTTGCGTAGGCCGCGAAAAAATTCCTGTAAAAAAAGGCGGCTGTCTTCTTCCATCACGCCGCCCTGCACCACAAGCCGGTGGTTTAACCGGTCATCGCTGGTAATTTTGTATAAGCTTTCGCACGCTCCGGCTTTCGTGTCGCGCGCGCCGAAAACAAGCTTTGAGCATTTTGTAATCACGAGCGCGCCCGCACACATCGGGCACGGCTCCATCGTCACGTAAAGCGTGCATTTTTCAAGCGAGCCGCGGTGCTTATCGCTGCCCTGCGACACCGTACTTGAAGCCTGCGTCAGCGCAATCATTTCCGCATGGGCCGTAGGATCATGCAGTGTTTCCATCTGATTATGCGCCCGCGCAATAATCTTGTTTTCAAAAACCACCACGGCTCCGACAGGCACTTCGCCCTTCTCAAGCGCAAGGGCCGCCTGCTTGAGCGCTTCCTTCATGAAATACTGCTCTGGAACTTCCATAGGAACGAGGAATTCAAAAGACCCCGGGGTGGCGCTTGATGAATGGGGAGATGATAGCCTAAAAGCGCGGGTTTTTCTAGAAGTGGTTTTGCGCCCGCGCGTTTCTTTACGGAGTATACCCGCCGCATTCCGGATGGTTGCGCTGGCAGATACGCAGCAGTTCTTCGGCCAGCCGCTCGTGCATTCTTTCTTCCTGGACAAGCCGGCCGAGCATCTGAATGACCGGGTCTTTTTTATCGAGCCCCAACAGGCCTTCTGATCCGTAGAAATTCCAGATCCACAATCATCCCGTCGACGCAGCAAAATGGGAGTCATTATCCAAGAACAGCTTAAAGAAATCTAAGTTGAAATTTTGGAGGCTGTTTTCCGCGGAGGTGTCATGCCGGTGACGAAAATTCATCAAAAGACATATAAATAGAACTCAAACGATCAAGCTGCAAACTTTGAGCCTAGGCAAACCGTAGTTTTTCTAAAAGCTGGTAGAATTTTTCAGCTATCTTGAGCTTCGCCCTTCAATCTTGAAAAACAATACAAACTTTTTGCTTTTATTAATTTCTTCGCAAAGATCATATTTAAAATTTAGGAATATTATTTTTTTCATGATGCTACCTTCTAATCATAGGCGTGGTGCCCTCGCCGACGGAGCGCCAGCAATACCACGCGCTTCGCAGATTCATCTATATCGTAGAGGATGCGCCAGTCTCCCTCACGGATGCGAAAGCGGGCAAGATATTGAAAAACGGAGACCTCGCCCTTGAGAAATTTGAAACTCTTTCCTTGCGGCTTTGGATCAGTAGCTAGTTTATCGAACCACTCCAGAATGCGTTGCTGCTCTTTCTTTGATGCTTTTGAAAGAACCTTATGGAATTCTTTTTCGGCTCTCTCGCTCGGGAACCCAACCTCATAACTCGCTTCAATCATAAATTACGATAATTTGTTTTTGAGGCGGTTGGCAGGAACCCATCCACCCGCCGCATATTCTTTGCGCCCTTGCGCCACTTCTTGAATCAAAGCCTTGTCTTTAAGCTCTTCGACAATCTCCAAAAGCTCAAGCAGCACTTCGTAAGGAATCATCGCTTTAACAGGCTTGCCATGATCTGTTACAAAGTACGCTTGCCTGCTTTTCAGCACTTTGGCAAGATTGCCTCGCAATTCCCGAACCCCTACGTACTTCCCATCTTTTACAAATCCAATGGCTGTCATTTGGCGCCTCCAGAATAGGTTATCATTTGTGTACACAAATGATAACATGATATTAAGAAATTACAAGAGCTTATTCTTGGCGTTTTAGAAGGTCTGTGCAGGAACTACGTAAGTGGTGCGCCCGACAAGAGTCGAACTTGTAACCTTCTGATCCGTAGAAATTCCAGATTCAAAATCATCCCGTCAGAGCAGCAAATGGAAATCGTTACCCAAGAATAG
>JAHFHB010000085.1 GCA_023247135.1 Candidatus Omnitrophota bacterium | reverse complement strand
GAATGGGCGATGAAAATCAGTGAAAATAATCCCTTTGTTCTGAATGTTCTTAAAAAAAAGCACCAGATTTTAAAAGGGGACTTATCCGCTTACACGCATGAAAATTCCAAAAGAACTCGAAAATCAGCTTAAGGCTTGTCCGGCGAATTTTCGATCTGCTGAAAACCTCATCAAAAGAGCGAGAAAAGACTTATCCACTGCCGCTCTTATCCAGCATGATGATAGGGAAGCCGCCTATACTCTTTTTTATGACTGTATGCTCCATGCCGGCTTAGCCTGTATGAGCGTTCTTGGATATAGTCCGAATCTCCAAGGGAAGCATAAAACCGTGGTTCTCTTTATGGAGCATGTGCTCGGCAGAAAATCTAAAGATTTGATCGAGTTTTATGACCGGATGCGGCGTAAACGCCACCAGTTTCTCTATGAGCCGGGGCTTTCTGACTGCACCGCAAAGGAAATTCTCGATGCAAAAAAAATCGCCGAGGAATTTTTATTCAAGGTGGTCGAGACCCTCAAAGACAAACACCCTCAAAAAGAACTGCATTTTTAGAATTCGGACGCTATGGCTAACAAAAACACAAAACTTCTAAAACACGCCTGCAAGCATATTCCCTCCGGCGTGAATTCACCGGTACGGGCCTTCCGTGCGGTCGGGGGAGATCCTTTTTTTATCAAGCGGGGCAAGGGCCCCTTTATCTGGGATGAAAACGGCCGGCGGTATCTGGATTTTTGCGCATCCTGGGGCCCGCTGATTTTCGGGCATGCGCCGGAAGGATTGCTAAAGCGCCTGGCGCGCGCCATGAAAAGCGGTACAAGTTTCGGTGCGCCCACGGCGGGGGAAGTCGAATTGGCCGCGCGTATTCATGATTTCTTTCCGTCGATTGAAAAATGCCGGCTGGTTTCTTCAGGCACCGAAGCGGTTATGAGCGCCGTCCGCCTGGCGCGCGGTTTTACGGGCCGGAAAAAAATCATCAAAATCGACGGCGGCTATCACGGGCACGTCGACAGCCTGCTGGTCAAGGCGGGTTCGGGCGGGGCCACTTTCGGTACGCCGGATTCGGCGGGCATTCCCGAAGAACTGGCGGCGCTGACTTTCACGGTTCCGTTCAATGATTTCGAGGCGCTTGAAAAAATAGCGCGCCGTGAAAAAAACAGTATCGCCGCCTTGATTCTGGAGCCCGTGCCCGCCAACATGGGCGTAGTGCTGCCTGCTGCGGGCTATCTCAAGCGTATCAGCGAGTGGTGCGATGATCAGGGGGTGCTTTTGATTTTCGACGAGGTGATCACGGGTTTTCGTTTGGCCAAGGGAGGGGCGCAGGAAGTTTACGGTGTCCGGCCTGATCTGACCTGTCTTGGGAAAATCATCGGCGGGGGCCTGCCGCTGGCGGTATTCGGCGGCCGCGCCGACATTATGGACAAACTAGCGCCGGAAGGGCCGGTGTATCAGGCCGGCACGCTGTCCGGCAATCCGCTGGCCGTAAGCGCGGCGCTGTGGGTTTTGGACGAACTTGGGGGAAATAATTTTCATAAAAATCTGAACGCAAAAGCGGAGCTTTTTTTCGACGGGATTCACAGAACTATTTCAGAAAATGCCTTGCCGGCCGTGCTGAACACGTCTGGTTCCATGTTCACGCTTTTTTTTACACCCGATCCGGTCACCGACTATGCTTCGGCTAAAAAAGCGGATGCGAAACGATACGCCCGGTTTTTTCACCATTGCGCCGGCCACGGGCTTTATTTTACGCCGTCCCAGTTTGAAGCGAATTTTATTTC
Source organism: Candidatus Omnitrophota bacterium (assembly GCA_023247135.1). Lineage (GTDB taxonomy): Bacteria > Omnitrophota > Omnitrophia > Omnitrophales > Aquincolibacteriaceae > JAHFHB01. Next base: position 6,003 of record JAHFHB010000085.1, on the reverse strand, counting down.
CACAGCGCATACGGAAACACTTTTAAATCGTGCGCTCGAAGTGATTGACGAGGCGCTTGAGAATTAAGTCGGCGCATATTTCAAAGGAGTTGAAAGTGGAAGAGACCCATTCGAGGAGTTTGGCCAAAGCGTTTAGCTGGCGGTTTATTGCCACGATTATCACCACGGCTATTGTCTGGATTTTGACCCACGAAGGGAAGTTTGCGGCAACGGTCGGCCTTCTCGATACGGCCGTGAAGATTCTCGTCTACTTTTTTCACGAGCGCGCGTGGCTGCGCATTCCTTTCGGCAAGCGCAAGTCTGAAGAATTTACGATTTGAACCGCTGTCTTCAAAAGAACATTCCGGGGGCCGTTTCCCCATGAGATTTTTCCCGCCAAAATTATTTTACGGACTTTGTTTTCTAGGGCTGATTTTATCTTTGGGCGCACCCGTTTATGCAGCCGACGCCTGGGATGCGGTGCGAAAAACCGGCGAACTGCGCTGGGGCGGTGATTCCGCGGGCGGTGCCCCGTACGTTTATGCCGATCCTGAAAACCCCAAGCGGATGATCGGGTTTGAAGTTGAGATCATGGACCAGATTGCGCGCCAGCTTGGCGTGAAGGCTGTTTTTGTGGATGTGCCCTGGGATGATCTTGTGCCCGCGCTTCTACGGCACAATTTCGAAATCGCCTTCAACGGACTTGAAATCACTCCCGGCCGGCTTGAAGTGATTCAATTCACGCAGCCCTATTATTTTTTTTCTGCGCAAATCACCGTGCGTAAAGAAGACGGGCGCATGACCGGATGGCAAGACCTCGAGGGCAAAAAAACCGGCACTCTGGCGACTTCGTTCACACAAAGCCTGCTGGAACAAAACAAAAAAATCGAGGTGGTGACGTATCCGGGGCCGGTAGAAGCGTACCACGATCTGGAAAGCGGGCGCGTGGATGCCGTGCTGTTTGACGCTCCCATGGCCTCGTTTTACGTTCCGCAAAATCCCCGTCTGAAAAACATCGGAGTCCCGGTGGGTGAGGGAATGTACGGCGGCGGCATTGCCAAAGATTCTCCGGAACTTTTGCAGCGGGTGAACGGAGCGCTTCGGGAGTTGATTCGCTCCGGCGAGATCGAGCGAATTTACCGGCGCTGGCATTTGTGGGACGAGCGGCAGGAAAATTTGAAAGAGGCGGCAAGCCTGTCTGAGAAGTCGCGCCCGCAAGCAGGGCTGGCCCAATATGTTCCCATTTTACTGCAGGGCGCGGCAGTCACGGTGCTCTTATCTTGTTTTTCTATGGCGTTGGCGGTATTTCTTGGATTTTTCCTTTGCCTGGCAAAACTCTATGGCACGCGGCCCGTGCGTTGGCTGGCCAACATTTACATCGAGGTGATCCGCGGCACGCCGCTTTTAATTCAGCTCTACCTGCTTTACTACGGATTGCCCAATCTCGGAATCCAGCTGAGCGCCATGACCGCCGCCGTACTGGGGCTGGGCCTGAATTACTCGGCATACGAAGCGGAGATTTATCGTGCGGGTCTGCTGGCGGTGCCCAAAGGCCAGGAAGAAGCGGCGCGCTGTCTCGGCATGACCGGCTGGCAGACGCTTTGGTATGTCCTCATTCCGCAGGCCGCACGCATGGCTTTGCCGCCGAGCACCAACGACTTTATCGCGCTCTTCAAAGACACTTCGCTGGTTTCAGTGATCACGGTGATGGAGCTGACGCGCGCCTACAATCAGGCCGCCACCCGCACGTACCGGTTTCTAGAACTGGGCCTTTTAACGGCCCTGCTTTATTTCCTGATGAGTTTTCCACTCTCGCTTTGGGCCCGTTCCCTGGAGAAAAAACAGCATGCCGCCGGCTATTAAAATCGAGGGCCTGACCAAGCGCTTTGGTGACAACGTGGTTATTGAACGTCTGGATCTTACCATTCAGCCGGGCGAAGTGGCGGTTTTGCAGGGGCCTTCCGGCGTCGGTAAAAGCACGCTGCTGCGCACGCTGACTTATCTTGAGCCGTTTCAGGCGGGCCGCATTCTGCTGGGCGAGCTTGAACTTAGCGCAGGCATGGATGTGCGTAAGGAACGCGCGCGGATTCGTGCGGCGCGTCGGCAGACGGGATTTGTCTTTCAGTTTTTTAATTTATTTCCGCACCGGACGGTGCTTGAAAATTTGATGCTTGGCCCGGTGCAGGTATTAAAATTGCCCCTCAAACAGGCGCGTGCTGAAGCGCTTTCTCTTTTAGAAAGAGTCGGGCTTGCCGAAAAAGCCGGCGCGTATCCGGCCGCGCTTTCCGGCGGCCAGCAGCAGCGCGTCGGCATCGCGCGGGCTTTGGCCATGCATCCCCGGACCGTGCTTTTTGATGAGCCGACTGCCAGTCTTGATCCGGACATGAAGCAGGAAATGGTTCAGGTGATCCGCGAGTTCGCCAAAGACAAGCTCACCCTGCTGATTGTGACGCACGAACCTGCGGTGATTGAATCGATTGCAACCCGCGTGATCAAACTTGGGCCCCGCTGCGCCATCCTCTCGGATCAAAGAAACCATGTGTCAGGATGACGCGGGATGGTGGTTCAGCAGGATTTGGCGCGCCGAGGCAAGGTCTTTTCCCATCGTGATCACGCCGTCTTCATGTCCAGCCATCACGAGAATCCCTTCCTGCGCGAGCCGCGTTTCAGCGGCCAGCCGTTTGATTTCCTGCGCCATTTGCGGCGTGCCGTAAGGAATTTCTGCGGAGGTTGTGGGGACGCGATGCATCAGCTTTTTCCACAGAGCCGGCGAGTGCACGTGAATCACGGCGTGTATTTCGGGGAAGGTCTCGTAGATCATGGCGTGTGTCAGAGATTCAGAGGAAGCTTTTAACGGGCCGCGGCACTCGATGCGGTTGGCGGCGACGTTGTAAGCGGTCACGTGCGTGAAATGTTCGGTGCCGGCTTGGGACAGAGGGCCTGTTTGTGTGCCCGAAATGATGAAGCCGGGGGCAGGTTTGCTGCGAACACTCAAATTGCCGTAGCCGATGCCATCGGGGTAAACGCCGATTAGGCCGCGTGTGAAAAGTTCATTTCGAACCGAAATAATCTCTGACAAATCCGCCATTGCGAGCGGCGGCGCTTCCTGCCAGCGGCATTCGAATTTAATGACGCCCTCATCGCGGCCTGCGAAGACGGGATTGTCAAAATCCCGCGAGCGTGCCGGAATCGTTGGATCGCGGCCTGCGAAGACGGGATTGTCAAAATCCCGCGAGCGTGCCGGAATCGTTGGATCGCGGCCTGCGAAGACGGGATTGTCAAAATCCCGCGAGCGTGCCGGAATCGTTGGATTCCGGCCGATGTGCTCCGGAAAAAGTTTGAGCAGACCACTCTCATTTGCGGCGCAGATGCCGTGTTCAGTGATTAATCCTGTGACGAGCCGCGCGGGCGTGACGTCGAATCCGTAATTGGAAATGCGCGCATCCTGCGGAGCGATGAGCACGCGCTCCATTTTTCCCGCAGCATTCAGGCCCGTCATGTAGCGGACTTCATCGGCGCCGCGTTCTTCGATCGGGATTTCACGGACTCCGGATGTCATCGCCCAATCAATGCTTGAAGAGGGGACGGCTGCGTAAAAAGGAATGCTGTTATCTTTGGCGGCAAGCGCCTTGAGGTAAGTGCCGATTTTATTTGCCACATCGCCGGAGCGCGTTGTGCGGTCGGTGCCGACGATCACCAGGTCCACTTTGCCGCTTTGCATTAAATGCCCGCCCGCGTTATCGGTGATCAGGGTGTAGGGTACGCCGTGCTGGCCGAGCTCCCAGGCCGTAAGCGAGGCGCCTTGATTGCGCGGCCGGGTTTCATCCACCCAGACGTGGATAGGAATGCCGGCTTCAAAAGCCTGGTAAATTGGGGAGGTGGCCGTGCCCCAATCGATGCAGGCCAGCCAGCCGGCGTTGCAATGGGTCAGAATTTGGACCGGCCGTTCCGGATTTTTTTTAGCAAGCTCTGCGATGAGCGTGAGACCGAACGCGCCGATTTTGCGGCAATTTTCCACGTCTTCTTCGGCGAGGCGGTTGGCATTTTCAAAAGAGGCCCGTATTTTATCTTCCGCACTTTTCACTTTGCGCATGGCCGCAAGCTGGGCGTCCACTGCCCAGGCAAGATTCACGGCCGTGGGTCTGGCAGAAATCAGTTTTGCCGCAGCGGCCTCTATCGCCTGATCAAAATGCTGCGCGTCGGCTGCTTCAAGCGTGGCGAGATACATGCCGTAGGCAGCGGTGACGCCGATCAATGGCGCGCCCCGGACCTCCATGTCGCGGATGGCAAGGTAAGCGTCTTCAACCGTCCGCAATTCGGCGGTCACGAAAGCATGCGGCAAGTGCCGTTGATCGATGATGCAGACCACATCGCTTCGTTCGGGATGAAGCCAGAGGGTTCTTTGATTTTTGGAGCCAACGCGCATGTACAAGTATAAAGCTTTTTGTGTTGGAGGACAATTCCTGAGGCTTGACGCCCGTGCCGAAAAGAGGTCAAATGATCGCACATTTTCCAAAAAAGGAGCCGCTTATGTTTGCATTTCTTGTGGGTCTGTCTGTGATTGTCATGATCGGGGTGATTTCAGTCGTGGCCATGCTGCTTCTTCCACTGCTGCTTTTGCTGGGCATTTTCGCAAGGCTGATTCTGGGCCTGTTAGTGTCCATTCTGGTGGTCTGGCTCATCGGAAAAATCACGCTGCTTTCGATCGAGTATCTGCGCAATCGTTCCAATCCCGAGTAATTCCCCACAAGCTGGTTTAATCATGCTGCATGACGATGACCCGAAAGATTGGGAGCCGGTGGAAGAGGAGATTGCGCCGGAGAAGCTTCAACGCAAATGGGTTGAGCGTGAACACTTTGGCCCTGAAACGGTTGTTTGTCCTGCCTGCCAAAAGCATGTTCCCACCGAAACCGTGACCTGCCTTTTTTGCGGCGCTGCCATTGAGTATGACCTGGATATTCTTGGGAAAATGCTGCGCTGGTTCAAAGGTTTGTTTAAATAATTTCCCGAGAAGGTGCCAGGTACCCTCGCGACCCTACCAGGCGAGGGTACCTGGCACCTTTCTCTTGACAACCCCGGTCAAGAAGCCTATATTCCCGCCCTTATATGCCGAATCTGCTTCAACCAGCAGAGCGGGGGACCCGAGCATCCGGGGCGAATCGTCGCAAGACGAAAGGTTTATTTCTCGACCTTAGCCCGTCAGCTAACCTCGCAGGCATCAAGGAGAAAACTCATGAGTTCTGCGCATTCCAAGCCCAAGCTGCCTCTGCCTTTTCATAAACACGTCAAGCACGCGCTCTTTGGCCCTGCCAAAAATCTTCACGATCCGGCGATCGGGCATAATCTTTCGCTGGTCGCTTTTTTCGCCTGGGTCGGTCTCGGCGCGGACGGTCTTTCCTCGTCCGCATACGGTCCTGAAGAAGCCTTCCGCGCACTGGGTTCACACACCTATCTTTCCATTTTTCTCGTTTCGTATGCCTACAGCCGGATTATCGAACACTTCCCCTTGGGCGGCGGCGGATATGTGGTGGCGACGAAACTTTTGGGGAAATCCGCGGGTGTGGTTTCGGGCTGTGCGCTTTTCGTGGATTATATTTTAACGATTACCGTTTCGATTGCGGGCGGCGGCGACGCGCTTTTCAGTCTTTTGCCCTCGGCATGGGCGATTTATAAACTGCCGGTGGAATTCGGCGCGATTCTTTTTCTCATCGCCATGAATCTGCGAGGTGTCAAGGAATCCGTTTCTGCGCTCATTCCGATTTTTCTCACCTTTATCGCCACACATTTTCTTTTAATTTTCGGCGGCATTGTCATGCATCTTGGGCAGGCGCCGGCGCTGGTTCATGAGGTTTCAAGCGGATTGCACACGGGAGTTTCGACGCTTGGGGCGGGAGGGCTATTTTTTATTTTCCTGCGTGCTTATTCGCTCGGCGGCGGTACTTACACCGGCATTGAAGCCGTTTCAAACGGCGTGGGGATTTTGCGGGAGCCCAAAGTTTCAACGGGCAAGAAAACCATGCTTTA
>JAHFHB010000084.1:3548-7812 GCA_023247135.1 Candidatus Omnitrophota bacterium | reverse complement strand
TGCTATTGCTGACCTGCGCCAGCCGGTAGACATTGGCTTCGCGGGCGCGGAAGTCGCCGCCCTTGACGGTATCGTAAAAAAGCCTGCGGATGGAGTCGCCGTCATTGGGATAATTTTTGGCCGCGTTGATGCCGCCCTGAGCCGCGATGCTGTGTGCGCGGCGCGGACTGTCTTGGTAGCAGAACGACTCAACCTGGTAGCCCAGTTCCGCCAGTGTGGCGGCTGCCGACCCGCCGGCCAGGCCGGTCCCGACCACAATAATTTTGTACTTTCTCTTATTGGCCGGATTCACGAGTTTGGCTTCGAAGCGGCGCTTGTCCCACTTTTGTTCCAGCGGCCCCGCAGGAATTCTGGCATCCAGTTTCATAAAATCACAGGCCTCCCGCCGGTTTGACGAATCCCAGCAGCACCGAAAGCGGAATCGAACTGTAGCCGATGAAAATCAGAAGCGCCAGAGCGCGTGCGGCCGCGGCCAGTTTTGGCTCCAGTTTTTCGTTATTAAAACCCAGCGACTGAAAAAGGCTTTTGAAACCATGGCTGAGGTGCAGGCTCAAGAGTGCCATCGCAAAAACATAAAACAGGGCAACGCGGGGATCGCGAAAACTCAGAACCACCATGGCGTAAACATCGCGGTGCCCATGCGGATCGATGCCATGCGAAATCGCCGGGTGCGTGACCTTGAAAGTAAAATGTAGGAGGTGATAAACAATGTAAGCCAGGACGATCACGCCCGACATCGCCATTGTGCGCGCGGCGTAAGTGGTCTGGGCATTTTCTTTTTTATGGTAGGGCACCGGCCGGGCTTTGCGGTTTTCCAGCGTAAGCTGCACCGCTGTCGTAATATGCAAAACAACCAGCATGAGCAAAACGACGCGGGCCACCCATAGCAAGGGTTCCAGGTCTTCCAAATGCTGCGCGTAGGAATTTAAAAGATCCTGGCCGCCGAAGATGCAAAGATTGCCGGCCAAATGGGCCACCACAAAACCCAGCAGGAACAGGCCCGAGACAGCCATGACTGCTTTTTTGGTGATGGAGGGAAATTTTTTAGGACAGCCGCAGAAAAACATAACTATTTTTGTTCATCGTGCGAAACCAGTGCGGCTTTACGCCGCGGCTGGCGCACGGAAAGCCAGTGTATAAATTGTTCTTTCCAACTGTCGGGAGATTGCGTCCACATCGCCAGATGCGCTTGCCGAGCCTTGGCCTCCAGCGCCAAAAACTCTTTCTTGTACTTGAAATCAAAACGCCGGTATGTCTCTGCGTATCCGGCTTCGATCATGCGGCGGTTCACGAACAAGTTATCTTCTTCACGGTAAAGATAGAAAAGCTTCCGGTGATATTTGTCTTCGGGCTCAGCGCCGGATTCCAAACGAACGCGCTTACCTTCGACAAGTTCTCGTAAAAATGCGGTCGCTTCCAGCCCAAACGGCTCGCCGATTTTTCCGTAGCGCGGGTGATCGATTTCTGGCGCATCAATGCCGATCAACCGAACATTAACGCCGTCTTCAAGAACCACCGTGTCGCCATCCACGACATGCCGTACGGTTTCGGCAAATATATTTCCAGCAAACGCGCATACAAAAAAAACTGTGCAAAGCCAAATCGCGCCAAGCCGGTTTCGGCGGCCCACAAAAAAATTACTTTGCATCCGCCTTTTTCGCCGGGGCTGGCTGAACCGCGGGTTTCGCCGCAGGAGCCTGGACGGCGGCCTTTTTTGCCGGTGCCTCAAATGCAGGGAGATTGCCTTCAGCAAGAATTTTGAGCGCTGCCGGTCCAAAGGCGAATGCCTGGGGGCTGACGATATCAAGGACCGCCGCATCATAGCCATTGGTCAAAAGGGCGCGAAAAAGAGCCTGCCCTGTCAGCGCGGCGTAACTGTACATGCCCTTTTCATTTTTCTGCCAGTTGAGTCTCTGGCCGGCAGCCGCAAGCGACTGGGTCCCGCTAAAAATAAGCGCCGTGCCTTTTTTTGACACTTCATTCGGCGGAAGTATTTTGATCTGAAACTGGGTGGGTTTTTTATCCCCCTGCGCGGCTTCCGGATTTTCAATCGCCAGCAAAATCTGCCGGGTAAGCAAAAGACGGCATAGCCCTGTGAAATAAGCCTCATCAACGTGCGCCCGCGCCATGAGGTCTTCGAAACGAATTTTCTGGCTTTGGGCCGGCTGTGCGGCGGTATTGGCGGCCTGAGGCGGCGCTTCCGGTTTTTTTTTGCCGCATCCCGGCAAAACAGACACTGCCAAAAAGGCAGCCAGCAAAAAAGAAAGTCCTGTTTTAATATTTTTCAGCATGTGGGTTTTACCTTGGGGTAGTTATTTTTTTTGGCGGCTGGATAAAAAATGCATGACATCGTGAATGTTCACGATGCTGATCGGCGCGCCGCTCGGAGCCAGTACCGGCACATGGCGGAAACCGCCCATGGCCATTTTATTGACGATAAAGGAGATTGGGTCTTCGGGACGTACCGTTTCGGGATTCGGCGTCATCACATCTTTGGCTTTGACAGCTGTGAGGTCCTTATGCAGACCCGCAACTTTGCGGATCAAATCACGGTTACTGATAATGCCCACAAGCTTTTTGGAGCGATAAACAAGAACACAATTTTTCTGTTTCTTCTGAAAAACCTCAACAATTTTTTTTACGGAATCATCCGTATCCGCCACGATCAAATCTTTGCCCGTAATCAGCTCCGAAACCGGCGCCGTCAGGAGTGCCTGTTGAAAATGGTCGTCTTTATGCGGCGCGGGCAGTTCCCGCAGCATCATGCTGTGAAAACACTGTTCGCATCGATCCACGCCTTCAATATTCGAAAAGCCGCAAGACGGACACTGATTTTTCATAGAAACCGCCTCTTTCACTTGACGGTCCAGGTGCTGGACCCGTAGATCAGCTTTTTGAGATCGCCTTCGCCTTTTTCTTTTCGCATGGCCGCCACCTGGCCATCGAGCATCTCGTCGTAAGTCGGCCGCTCCACCGCGCGAAAAACGCCGAAAGGCACCGGCATTTCCGGGTAAGTGAGTTGACTGAGAAGGTAGGCATGGCTGCCGTCCGGAGTTTTCTCATCATGCACAAGCAGTTCCTGCCCCAAACCATCGCCTTCCAGGTCGACCACTTCGGGCTTTGTGCCATGCAGGCGCAGCGCCTTGTTGCGCTGTTTGCCAAAAATAAGCGGCTTTCCGTTTTCAAGATAAACCATGCGGTCATCACGGACTTCGCGGCCGATCACGGGCGCAAAAGCCTTGTCGTTGAAGATGATACAGTTCTGATAAATTTCCACAAAGGACACGCCTTTATGCTCTGCCGCCCGCTGCAGGATCATCCCCATGTGGTTTGGATCGCTGTCCAGCGTGCGCGCGACAAACGTGGCTTCAGACGCCAGCGCGATACAAAGCGCGTTGATCGGATAATCAATCGACCCGAGCGGCGAGGACTTGGTCACCTTGCCCAGCGTGGAGGTCGGCGAATACTGGCCCTTGGTCAAACCGTAAATCTGATTGTTCACCAGCAGAATGTTGATGTTCACGTTCCGGCGCATGCAGTGCAGGAGATGGTTTCCGCCAATGCTCAAGCCATCGCCGTCGCCCGTAATCACCCAGATCGACAAATCCGGATTGACGCAGCGCAGTCCCGTCGCAATCGTGGGCGCGCGCCCGTGAATCGTATGAAAACCATACGTGTTCATGTAATAAGGAAAGCGGCTCGAACAGCCGATGCCGGAAATGAAAACGTAATTCTCACGGGGAATTTTGAACTTGGCAAGCGTTCGCTGGGTCGTGGCCAAGATCGCATAGTCGCCGCAGCCCGGGCACCAGCGCACGTCCTGGTCGGAGACAAAATCGTCCTTGGTCAAATTGATTTCAACGTCTTTAAACCCTGTACTCATAAAAGTTCCTTTATTTTTTCCGCGATTTCAAAGACTTTAAACGGCTGCCCCTGCACCTTGCCGTAGCCAAAGGCCTTGACGTCGGGGAAACGAAAACGCACCAGCATCAAAAGTTGTCCAAGATTGAGTTCCGGAATTAAAACTTTTTCGAAGCGCTTGAGCACCTCACCCAGGTTCCTGGGAAACGGATTGAGATAATTAAGATGCGCGCGGCTGACCTGAATTCCTTCGGCGGAAAGCTGCTTGACCGCCTGGTAGATCGCGCCGAAAGAACCGCCCCAGCCCAGCACAAGCAGTTTGCCGCGCTCCGGCCCGGCGACTTCGATTTCAGGAATATCGTCGGCGATGCGCGCAACCTTCTCGGCGCGCAGCAGCATCATC
>JAHFHB010000084.1:0-3538 GCA_023247135.1 Candidatus Omnitrophota bacterium | reverse complement strand
ATCTTTTCGTTATTGTCGGGGTCATAACTCACGTTGCCCGTGACATCCGCCTTGGCCAAGCCGCCAATGCGGTGTTCCAGCCCCGGCGTGCCCGGTTTGGCCCAGGGCCGCGCCAGCGTTTTGGGGTCACGCTTATACGGTAAAAATTTTTCTTCGCCGCTCGTCGCGCCAGGATGTTTGACGTCGATCACCGGCAGTTTATCGATATCAGGAAGTTTCCAGGGCTCGGACCCGTTGGCGATGTACCCCTCCGATAAATAAATCACCGGCACCATGTACTTGAGCGCAATGCGCGTGGCCTCAATCGCCATTTGAAAACAATCGGCCGGCGTTTTGGGTGCCACAATGGCCACCGGCGATTCGCCGTTACGGCCAAACATGGCCTGCAAGAGATCGCCCTGTTCCGTCTTGGTGGGCATGCCTGTACTGGGCCCGCCGCGCTGGACGTCCACAACGATCAAAGGAAGTTCCGCCATCATGGCCAGGTTTAAAGCCTCGGATTTCAGGCACAGCCCCGGGCCGCTCGTCCCCGTCAACCCGATTTCGCCGCCGAAAGAAGCGCCGATCGCCGAACCGATCGCGGCAATTTCATCTTCCGCCTGAAAAGTTTTGACACCGTAATTTTTGTAGCGCGCAAGCTGATGCAAAATGTCGCTCGCGGGGGTAATGGGATAGGTTCCGTAAAAAAGCGTTTTTTTCGCCAGTTTCGCCGCTGCCACAAAGCCGATGGCCGCCGCCTCGTTGCCCATGATCTTGCGGTAAGTTCCCGGCGGAAGGTCGGATTCCTTGATGTAATACTGGGAAGGAAAAACTTCCGCGATATCCGCGAAATTGTAGCCGGCTTTCAAGGCCGCGATATTCGCGCTGACCATCTCGGGCTTCTTGGCGAATTTTTTCTGGATCCAGTCAATCGTGTGATCGAGGCTGCGCGAATACAGCCAGAACATCAGGCCGAGCGCGAAAAAGTTTTTGCAGCGTTCGACTTCGGTCAGTTTCAGCGGGTGTTCCTTGAGCGCGTTCTTGGTCAGTTCAGAAAGCGGTATCTTGACCAGCGAAAAATCCTTGAGCGTTTCATCCTGCAAAGGGTTGCTCTTCCAATTGGCCTTGCGTAAATTCAACTCGTTAAAAACCGACTCATTGGCAATGATCAGACCGCCTTTTTTCACGTTCGGGATATTGACCTTGAGAGCGGCCGGATTCATGGCGATAAGCACGTCTGATAAATCCCCCGGCGTAAAAATAATGGCGTCGGAAAATTGAATCTGAAAACTGCTGACGCCCGGAAGCGTTCCGACCGGGGCGCGGATTTCCGCGGGATAATCCGGCAGCGTGGAAAAGTCGTTGCCCATCACGGCCGTGGTGTCGGTGAACTGATCTCCCGCAAGCTGCATTCCGTCGCCGGAGTCGCCGGCAAAGCGCACGGTGATGCTGCTCAGGGCTTTACGTTCTTTTTTCGTAACCGGCGCGGCCGGTTCTTTTTCTTTAAGGTCTGTCATAAAAATCACCCGCCTTCAGGAGAGGTCATCACCTGATTGGGGTCAGGCGGTAAATTAAAAACTTCCGTCGGATAAAATTCGGCAAGAAAACGAATCAGCGTACGGACAGATAAAACGCCGGTCAGATTGCCGCCGGCATCCACCAGCGGCACATGGTAAAAACGGTGATCGCCCATCATGTCGATCGCTTTGGCAACCGGCTCATTGGGGTTAAGCACGCAAGGGCTTGAAGTCATAAACTGGCGGATCGGCGCGCCCCAGTTGACATCCTTGCCAAGAATTTTTCGCGCCACATCGGTTTCAGTGAACATGCCGACGCATTTATTGTTCTCTGCGACCACAATGTATCCCGATTTATTCTCCTGCATGATCTCAATGGCCCGCTTGACGGAAACATCCGGATGGGTTGTCACGCATTTGGGATTGATGATCTGGTAGATTTTCTTTTCTTTGAGCAGGGCTTCGATCGCCTTATTGGCCATAACAATCACCGCTTGTGGGAAAACACGCGTTGTTTAAAAGGATGCCTGAGGGCAGGGTTTCGTGGGAACACCGCCGACGCAATGAGCGGGATTATACTCCTCCACCCGGTAAAAAACAATGAGACTCGCGTCCCATAATTACGGCACCCGGCGGTTAAATCCGCATAGTTTTGTGTAATTTTATTTCTTCCCAGCTTCCGGGTTTCAGCGCGCCCAGCGTAAAGGCACCAAAGCGCGTGCGCAAAAGACGGATGACAGGTTTCCCAAGCGTTCCAAACAGGCGCCGCACTTCACGGTTTTTGCCTTCCGTCAGCGTGATTTCTGCGTGCGAAATCCCGGCTTCCGGCTTTAAAATTTTGAGGTGTGCTGGCCGGGCCGTTTCGCCGCGGCCCATATCGATTCCACGGCTGATTTGACGTTGATCGTCAGCGGTCAACAGTCCCCGGACCCAAACCTCATAGGTTCGGGGAACTTCAAAGGAGGGCTCGGTGAGACGGTGGCCGAATGCGGTGTCATTCGTCAAAATCAGCAGGCCCTCGGAATCAAGGTCAAGCCGGCCCACCGGAAAAACCCAGTCCTCGATTCCCGTAAGCCAGTCGTAAATCGTTTTGCGGCCTTTTTCATCACTGCGCGTGGTGACGCAGCCGGCGGGTTTGTGGAAGAGAAAATAACGTTTGGCTTGCGGGCGAGCCGCCTGGCCGGCGAGGTGAATTTTATCGCCGGGCCGTACGACGTAGCCCGGATCTTTGACAGCGCGGCCATTCACCGTCACGCGGCCTGCCTGCACATGCGCCAGGGCCTGTGTGCGCGAGCACAGTCCCAGCTTGGAGAGCGTGCGGATCAGATTGCGTGAGGAGGGACGGCGTTTGATCGTCACTTTTTTGCGGGTTTAGTGTCTTTGACGCCGATCACCAGTTTGTCTTCGAGGTAATCCACCGTCACGCGGCTGTCCTCGGCCACTTCGTTTTGAATCAGACTGCGCGCCAGGCGCGTTTCGAGTTCGCGCTGCAAGAAACGTTTCAGCGGCCGCGCCCCGTAGACGGGGTCGTAGCCTTTTTCGACAATGTACTTTTTGGCGCGCGGCGTCAGCTGAAGCGTGATCCGCCGGTCGGCCAGGCGCTTTTCAATGTCCCTGACCAAAAGATCCACAATCTGCGCGATCTCGCTCTCACGCAATGGTTTGAAAAGGATGATTTCATCCACGCGGTTCAAGAACTCCGGACGAAAATGCTGGCGCATTTCTTCCATGACGGTCTTACGCACCTTCTCATCGATTTCTCCGGACGCGCCAATGCCTTCAAGCAAATGTGCAGAGCCGATGTTGCTCGTCATGATGACTACGGTATTTTTAAAATCCACCGTGCGCCCCTGGGCATCCGTCAGCCGGCCGTCGTCCAAAAGCTGCAGCAGGACATGAAAGACATCCGGATGCGCTTTTTCAATTTCATCAAAAAGCAGAACGGCATACGGGCGGCGGCGCACCGCCTCGGTCAACTGTCCGCCTTCTTCGTAGCCGACATACCCCGGGGGCGCGCCGATCAAGCGCGCCACAGCATGTTT
>JAHFHB010000083.1:2493-8022 GCA_023247135.1 Candidatus Omnitrophota bacterium | reverse complement strand
CACCACTTTGACCACCCCGGCCGTTTCCCAAGCCTTCAATTGTTCCATCAGCGCGGGGTGATGAACTTCCTCAAGATGCAGAAGATCCGCGACCTGCTTGGGGGTCCAACGCTTCGTTTTGGATTTAAAAGCACGGTTGATCGCAGATTTCAAATAAAAATCAATCTTGATCTTGATCCGGTCGTTGGCTTCGAAATGAGTACTCAAGGGTATCTCCGGGTAAGCTGAGGGTTACTGTTTTAAGTCACTCGCGGTGACAGGATACATTGTCTCTAACGCTGATTTCAAGCAAATGCTGCGCTTGCCTTATGGACAGCCCGCAATAACTCCGGCGTGCGGCAAGGTTCATAAACGGCTCCGGCGATTTCACAACGCGTCGTCACCCGCGCCGCCTGAGCGCCGGCTTGGCAGAAAAGAGTCGTTCGCACAACCTGATAGCCTGTGCGAGCGCACTGTTCTGTCATTTGAATAGTGCTCGCGGCCGAACCGTCTTGCAGAAATTCCCTCAGTCCGCTGCCGCAGAGGCGGGGCGCCATGTAAAGATCCTTGGCCGCCATTTGATACTCCCGGGATTCAGCAAGCGATCCCTGTTCGAGCAGATCCGGCAGGCGCGCGCAGTCTTTCTGCCCGGCCCGCGCGGACGGAAGGCCGGCCGCGGCGCTCAGAAAAAACGTAAACATTAAACCGCGCAAAAAAACCGCTTTAATTTTTGACATGGAGTCTGTTCTCGGGGGGTTACTCGCCCCGGCTGGTTGCGATATGCGCGCGCATGCGCGCAAAGAGAACCGGCACGTCCAGGGGCTTGGTCACATAATCGCTGGCGCCAAGATCCAAAGCCAGCACGATTTCGGTGCTGCGGTCATTGGCCGTGACCATAATGACGGGAAGCTGATATTTATCGTATTTCTCGCGGATCTTGCGCAAAACCTCCAGACCGTCGGAGCCCGGCATTTCGATATCCAGCAGCACTAGCGAATACCGTTTTTGCAAGACTTTCTGCAAAGCTTCGGTTCCATCCACCGCGGTCTCCACCTCATAATTTTGCTGCGTAAGAATGTGGGAGAGAAAACGGCGGGTCATCTCGTCGTCATCGACGACCAGGATGCAGACCTGAATTTTGTTTGGATCGCTGTCGGAACCGGACATGCTTGAGTTGAATCCTTTGTGTGTTAGGGCTGTCCTTAGAAATCGGTTCCCCGGACCAAACTCTTTACTTCCGGGCTTACTTAAAGCATAGCTGCTCTCGAACCTTCACACAACGTCTGGCCCCTTTAAATTTCAGCCTTCACCCCGAAACAGCTTATTCCACACGGCTTCTTAAGGTTTTTTAAAATCTGTCCGACCCCCAGATTCCTTCTATTCATACCCCGCCATTTGCCGAGTCGAGATGCCGAAACGGCGGAAAAGCCCAAAGACTTCGCCATCGGAAATTTTTTTCCTGCCCAGAATTTCACGCCGGCGCCGCCACATGACCGGCAGCTTGCGGTAAGCATCCAGGTGCGCTTTAATCAAAAGCCAGAGTCCGGAAAGCAGCGAGTGATTCTCCTGAAAATGCGCCAATGCACCTTTTTTCTCTGCCCAAGCAAGATAACATTGGTAACTATAACGCCAGACCGACCAGAAGAGGCTGCCAACCAGAAAGGGCCACGGGAAACATTTGAAAGCGATAAAAATACGGTTCCGCTCCACATGGTAAGCTTTGAAAGGCGAATAGCTGCCAGCCGCCAGGGAGTGTTCGTGATACGCTACGGCCTCCGGTGCATAGACACACTTCCAACCCGCAAGTTGCTGCCGCCAGCTAATGTCGGTATCGTCGCAGTAAATAAAAAAATCGGGGTCGAAGTCCCCAACTTCAGCAATCATGCTGCGCCGGTAAAGGTTGCAGCAGCCGCTGGCGCCGAAAACTTCCTCACTTTTTAAATAGCGGCCGGCAGGGCCGAGTCGGCCGCGGCCGCAAGAGGAACCGTCCGGGTAAATCACAAGGCCGCAAACCTCCGCCTTCTCGGGCTCATGCCAAAGCAGAATCCGGCTGGCGCAAGCTCCATAGCGGGGATTCTGCTCGATCGCCTTGACCATTTCTTTGACGCAATTTTTTTCCATGTAAGCATCATTATTCAGCAAGACAATGTAGTCGCTTTCAGCGGCATGCATCCCGGTGTTGCATGCCAGCCCCCAGCCGGAGTTGTACCCTGACTGAATCAACCGGATTTGGGGGAATTTTTTTTGAATCAGGCGCTCAGAGCCGTCCTGGGAAGCATTATCCACGACCACCACTTCAATCGACGGGTACGTCTGTGCGCATACCGATTGGAGACAAGCCTCGATTCGCTCCGCTCCATTGTAATTGGGAATGACCACAAGCACTTTTTGAGGCGTTGGGCTCATCGGTTAACTCTCAAGAGCCGACCAGTCAATTCGATAGGCGCTGACATAACGTCCCGTACTGTAGCGGCCGCGAACCGACAAGAGCTTGAAAGCAGGAAAGTTTGTGCCATCCAGATAACTCAACTGAAAAATCAGCGCCTTCACCAAAGCGCGGTGGCAGAGAACAGCCTGGGTACTTCCTTTTTCATCGATCAAAATAGCGGCAACCGGACTTTGACTCTCCGGACTGCTTTCAGCCCAAGTCCCCTCTTTTTTAGAGTAAACATCCACCGGCTGCGGCGTCTGGAATTTAGGGCCTGTCAGTACGCCACTGCCCGACACGCTATCCACAACCAGGCCGTTTGGAAAAAATATCTTTCCATCCCTGCGCGTCACAGCAGCCGCAGGCGGTTCATACGGCAGTCCTGGCCCTGTGACTTGCAGCATCTTGCGCGAATAATCGGCCGCGCCCTTCGGCAAAAAGCTGAGTGCGCCCGCCTGTTTTTTGGCGGCATCAAAAACAACACGCGCCCTGTCAAAACTCCATTGATCCACAATTTGAAGCATCAGGTTTTTATCGATTAAATCCTCGTACGTCACCACCACCGCAGGCGGCAAGGGCCCTGTCCCATGAGTTAAATCCAAAAAAGCTGATTTTTCGGCGTCTGCCCAACCCGCGGGTAAAAGCATTCCCGCTTTGGCACGCGGCGCACGCGTCACGCCCATAAGAAGCCGCATGGCCAAGTCCCCGTGAATTCCTTTTTCGGCAAGAAATTCCATGGGTTTGTTCCCGCTCACGGTAAGCATGCGAAAAAGCCCGAGAGCCTGCTTCTGATCGCGGCTCATAAGAGCTTTGGCCATCCAGAAATTTTCATGCTGGCGATGCGTCCCCCCATCCAGCACTGAGGGACGCTGTGCAATCGCATGGAAAAAATAGCCTGGCGGCCACCAGCTATGCACGAGGGTCTGCGGCGGAGTCTTCTCTTTGATGTCGTTGAGCACTCCATACCATTCGTCGTTCATGATAAAGTGCGATTGAAAACCAGAAACGTGAGCCCCGATCACGCTGCGCGGTAAAATAAACGCGCCGACCAGCAGACAAACCGCCGTCTTTGAGAGCCCCAAAGGCCAGCGGAACCTTTTCGCAAGTCCGGCGGCAAGGTTCAGACACTCCTCGGCCCCAAAAGCAGCCAGCAAGGAAAGAGGAAATACCGCCAGAACGGCAAAGCGCTCCGCCGTAAAAGAAAAAAGCAAAAGCGGCAGCGCCATACAGACAACGGCCGCCCACGGGCGCATGTCCTGCTCCCGGCGGCGCTTGAAAATTCTAACAACCGGCAGAATAAGCCCTGCCAGAGCAAGCACCACCGCTGCATAGTGGGCTGTCAGATAAATCCACTTTTGAAGCGTCACACTGGCGGTCTCACCCACCATCACGAGCAGATTCGGCCAAAGATCTCCGGCTCCTGAAGCTCCGCGCACGTTGGCAGAATAAGAGATCTGACTTTCCGCCATTTTTAAAATCCCGGCCGGCGTAAGAAAAAAAACGGCAAAGACCCCCGTCGCGGCCACATACAGCGCAAAAAAATACAGCAGCGCCGTCTGTTTACGGCCGGACTTCAAAAAGTCGGCAAGGCCTACCACGGCAGCCGTTCCGGACGTAAGGATGAAGATAAATATCCATCCCTGCCAAAAAAGCGGATAAAGCCCGGTAAGAAATCCGCCCGTACAAGCCCAGAGCGTTTTGCGCGAGGGATTTTTCAAAACCGCCAGCAGTGTCGAGAAAATCAATGTTGGAAAAATAAAATTATAGGGATCGGTGTCATACCAGCCCAGCGTGGAACGCTGAATGACGATGGGCGAAAGGAAAAAAATCTGTGCCCCCAGCCAAAAAGCGAAAAGACCCAGCGGCAGCAACGCTTCCAGTAAAAAATAGGCTGCCACGGCAAGGACCGTGAGAAAAAGCGGGGTGACCCCCGCGGCGTGCATCAGAGAAATGCCAGGTTTTAAAAGAGATAACAGCCTGTAAACAAACACTCCGGCATAAGGGTGTAAATTGATACCGTCCGCATGGCCGAATGGCGCTATGCGTTTGGGGTTCCAAAAACGACCGCCCGCGACCGGCGGACCGAGCCGTCCCGTTTTGAGAATGTTTTGCGTCAGATCCAGGTAATAATAAGGATCCGCTTCGGACAGATAACGGTAGGTAAAAAGCGAACGCGCCGTTGCGCCAAGATCCTGAGCGGCGCCGCTGACAGCTTTTTGGTAAGCGCCGTCGTCGGCGTGAATCAGCTCGTTCAGTTTTTGCCGCGCAAGTTTTTTCCGGACTTCCGGGGAAATCTGCGGCGCCTGCCGGACAATGTGAGATTCCAGCTGTTTGAGCATGCCGCTCTGAACGGCCGCACTGGCTTTGCGCTCGAGTCCTGCCTGGGACACCAGACCGCCGCTGCGCAAGGGATAGGTTCTGAAGTAAAGCGCCAAAGCAGCCGTGAGTAAAAAAGCAGCTGCCAGCTGGCACCGGCGCAGGTGGGAAAGCTGTATTTTGTGCATAAACATGTCCCAAGCTACGTCTGAATCCGCTGAAGTCTTTAGCGGGCTGGCCGCTCAGGGGCCCGCGCCTGAAAAATTTTATACCAGCGCAGCAAAAACGCTTTCGGCGACAAGCCGCCCGCGAGGCGTGAAACGCAAACGGCCTGCGGAATTTTCAAGCAGCCCGGCCTCAAGCAGAGGCCGGGCTTTAAGCTTCACGTTATCCCGAATTTTCGCCAAAGGCTCCAGCGCGATCCCTTCACGAAGCCGCAAGCCGGTGAGCAGTGTTTCAAGCTGTTCTTTTTCCTCGGTCAAACGGTCGCACACATCGAAAGCCCAATCCCCTGCCTCGCATTTTGCAAGATAGCGCACCACGTCAGGCGCAAACTGAAAGCGTTCCCCGCTTAAATACGAAAACGCTCCCGGCCCCAGCCCCAGGTAGCCGCCGTTATGCCAGTAAATCAGATTGTGGCGCGACTCAAAGCCCGGCCGTGCAAAAGCACCGAGCGCGTACTGGCCATAGCCCCGGCTTTCCAGCAATTTTTCCGCAGCCACAATCATGCGTTCGTGTTCGTCTTCGCCGGCAAGCTCAAGGCGTCCCTGTTTTTGCCACACGCCAAAGGCCGTGTCGTCATGCAC
>JAHFHB010000083.1:0-2483 GCA_023247135.1 Candidatus Omnitrophota bacterium | reverse complement strand
TCATAAATCGAAAACTGTCCCGGCTTCAGCTCAAGGGCGTGCTGCAGATCTTTTTCAAAATCCACGGCAGTTTGTCCGGGCAGCCGCGCGATAAAATCCACACTGACATTTTTAAAACCCACTTCATTCAAGGCGGCGTAAGTCTCGAATATTTCCAGGGCCCCGTGCGGACGATTAAGCTTGGCCAAAAGGGCCTCCTCAAAAGTCTGAATCCCCAGGCTGATCCGGTTTACGCCCAGCTGGCGGTAAACCTCAAGCTTTGCCCGGTCCACATCGCCGGGATTGATCTCGCAGGTCCACTCGGCATCTGCCTGAAAATCAAAAGACACGCGCAGCCACGCAATGATTTGACGCATTTCTTCCGGTGCCAGAGCCGAGGGCGTGCCGCCGCCGAAATAAAGCGTTTCAAACCGCAACCGTCCGTAGCGCCGGGCCTGTGCGTCAATCTCGCGCTTCAATGCCTGCATGAATCGTTCGCGCATCTCCGCAGAACGATCCACGGTGATTACGAAGTGACAGTAGGAGCACTTTTTTAAGCAAAAAGGGATATGCACGTAGAGGCCGGGATTCATAGCGGCTATTGTAGTGGAAGAAGCATCCGTCGGTAAATAAAGCGATTGATTTGCCCGTAGGGTACAGGCATGCCTGTACCCTACAGAAATATTTCTGACCATTTACACACAGCGCGGTTGATTTACGCACGCAGTCGTTGGATCAACCCCGCCGCTGCAAACAATAGTCCAAAGACACAGACAATGCTGGGACCGGTCGGAAGATCCAGCGCATAGGAAGCGTAGATCCCCGCCAGACTGGCTGCGAATCCAATGCCCCATCCCAGAACCAGCCGCGCCGAAAGTTTGCGGGAAAAAAGTACGGCAATGACCGACGGCACGATCAAGAATGAAAAGACAAGCAAGACGCCGGCAATTTCCACCGAGCTCGTCACCACCAACCCAAAGGCCATGTAGAAAAGCAAATCCCATTTCCGCACCGGGATGCCCTGTGCAAAGGCGTCTTTCGGCCGCGAGGAAATCGTCAGGAAAATATGCCGGAACTTCCAGTGAAACAGCCCCACTAAACCGTAAAGCACGGCCATGCGAGCAACTTCGGCGTGAGTCACCAGAAGGATATTCCCGACGAGCATGTGGCGGATATGCTCATCGCCTTCGGGCGCGCGCGTTAACAGCAAAATAGCCAGCGCCGAGGACACGGCATAGACGATGCCAATCACCGCTTCCTGCGGGACACGCTCGCTGCGGCTGCGGGAAAGCGCGAAAATCCCCGCGCCCAGAAAAGTGGTTCCCAGCGAAATAAAATAGTTGGGCCAGGTGTGCAGCTCAAATCCGAAAAGAACTGCGACGGCAGCGCCGAGCGCCGCGATCTGAGCCAACGACAGATCCACAAAAATGACCTGCCGTTCAATGACGTGGAATCCCAAATAGGCGTGAATGCCCGCCAGAATCATGGCCGCCAAAAGCGGCAGCCCCATCAATGAAAAAAAATCAGCCATATAAATTTCTCCCGACAGCGCCAGGTGCTTGTTGGTTTTTAGTTCATTTATCTTGCTTGATTCAAAGCCTGTTTAATGATCTCGACATTTTTATCCATCATTTCAATGTACCCGCGGCTGCCGCCTTCCCCGGCGGATTGGTAAAGAGTGACCAGCGCCGCACCGGTTTCACGCGCAATTTTTTCCGCAGCGCGATGTTCCTGAAAAGCTTCTTTGATCACAAGCCGCACATGCCTGTGGCGCCCCAGTTCTGCCAGCTCGCTCAAGTGCCTGGCTGTCGGAGGAATTCCGGGCTTAGGCTCGATGTAGCCGGCTATCTCAAAGTCAAAATACCTGGCGAAGTAAGGCCAGCTATTATGGTACGTGATGACCGCCATCCCTTTAAACGGCCCGAGCTGTTTAAGCCATTCGGCTTTTTTGACTCGGAGCGCAGTATCCAGGGCCGCGGCATTCTTGTGAATCTCCTCCGCACGCTCCGGGTAAAGTTCTGCAAGTCTTGCAGCCATCACTGCCGCCATTTTGCGCGCATTTTCCGGATCCGTCCAGTAATGCGGATTACCGAAGGCATGAATGTCCCCTTGAGCCCGCGAAAGCGACTCGGGGATTTCAAGCAGCGGGATCCCCTGCGAGGCATCAATACTCCATGAGTGATCGCCTGAAAAGCGCGTATTTCCTGCCGCATTCAGCAACGGGTCACGCCAGGCCTCAAGATCCAGACCTCCGTGGATGAACACCTCCGCTTTTTTGACTTTTAGAACATCCCTGGGCGTAGGCTGAATGAAATGAATGTCGCGTCCCGGCGAGGCCACGGCATAAACCTCCGCAGCCTGTCCTAAAATCTGCGCCGAAAAGTCTCCCAGGATTCGCGTGGTGGTCACGACACGGATTTTATTTTCCGCGCGGGCGGCGCTGCAAAAAACGGCGGCCATCAATCCCGACATCACAATGCCAATCGAAAATTTTATGAGTCTCA
>JAHFHB010000082.1 GCA_023247135.1 Candidatus Omnitrophota bacterium | reverse complement strand
TTTTCCGTTAAAAACCATATCGAGCTCGGGCAAAATATATTTTTCCTGAATCTCGCGCCATTTCGGCGAGAACGGGCTGAACACCACATGCGCCACAGCCTCGTTGAGCATGCGCTTGTTCGCCGGCTTGGAGCTTTCATCCTTGGCCCAGTCTTCGCCTGAGGCCACGCTGATGCGCGAGGGCTGTGCCAGCCCGCGCTTGGCCAAGCGCTCCTGACCCTTCGCGGAGGTAAGCGCTTTGATCACTTCCCAAGCCGCTTCCTTATTTTTAGAGGATTTTAAAATGGCATAACCGGATCCGCCCGAGCCAAACGCCCGCGCCCCCGACGGCCCTTTTGGAAACATGGCGACGTCCCAGTCAAAATCATAATTTCTCAGCCCCGGCGTCTCCCAAACCCCCGAAAGAAACATGGCCAATCGTCCGCTGGCAAACATCAAATCCACGCCCATTCCCATGTTGGCAAGCGCCACCGGCGCCGGCATGACCTTGTAGAGATTGATGAGATCCGCGTAAAACTGCAATCCTTCGATCGTCTTGGGATCGTCAATCCGCGTATGCACGGGGTTTTTCACGTCATCCACCAGGCCCCCGCCGTTTCCATAAATAAAATTCTGCCAGGCCCAGCCGTAAAACCCGTATTGCGTGATGCGCCCCGTGCCGTCCGTCTTGGTCAACGCGCGCGATAAGCGCAGGAGATCATCCCAGGTCCAATCGTCTTTGGGATACGGCAGGCCCGCCTGATCAAAAAGTTTTTTATTGTAAAAAACGCAAGCAAACGGCGCCACGTCACGAGGAATGGAATAAAGATTTCCATTCACCGTAAAACGGTCCATCACCGCCGGGAAAAAATCTTCTTTGCCAAAATCTTTTCCGTCTTTTTCAACATAGGGCGTTAAATTTTCTAAAACGCCCTTGCTCGCAAACGTGACGAAATAATCGACTTCTGTCGCGATAATGTCGGGGGCCGCTCCGCCGGCAATGCGGGTCAAAATCTTACTGTCGTAGCCTGAATAAGGCGTATGTTCAAAAATAATCTTGATTGTGGGATGCGCAAGCTGCCAATCGCTGATGGAGTGTGTGATGATGTCGATCTCTTCGGGGCTGCCCCAAAACGCGACCTTGACCGCGGTCTTGCCGTCATCGGAGGATTTGCCGCCGCAGCCTGACACGATAAGGCTGAGCATCAAAAAAGGCAGCGACACCCATTTCAGGCAGCAATGTTTCACGGGGAATCCTTATGGTTTGCGTCTCGTGCGGAAGGTTTCTGGGGCGCTTCGGAAAAAGGACCGCTGCGTCCCTTCCCGAAGAGTCTCGGAAGTCCTCTTCCGAGGCACAGGCGCTTCTGTCAAAAAGTTCGCGAATTATATCACAGCAACTTGGCCTGTCAATGCTCAGACCGCTCGTTGCCGCAAGGCGTTAGCTCTCCAGCGACAGCCCTGATTTTTCAAGGATCCGGTCAAGGTCATCCAGCGAATAATATTGAATTTCCACGCGCCCTTGGGACTTGTTTTTGCGTGGAAAAATTTTGACCTGGGTTCCGAAATGAGTCGAAAGCTTGTGCTCCAAATCCACAATTTCAGGCGTCAGGTTTCGGGCAGATTTGGCCCCGCGCTTGCGCGCCTGAGCGCGGCTGGCCAGCGCTTCGGCCTGACGCACCGAGAGCCCCTCTTCGATGATCCGTTTCGCCAGCTGACGCTGATGCTCTGGCGATAAAAGCCCCAGAAGTGCGCGCGCATGCCCGGCCGTCAGCAGGCTTTCTTCGATTTGCCGGCGAATTTCGACCGGCAGTTGAAGCAGCCGCATCGAGTTGGCCACAGCCGCACGGCTTTTCCCAACTCGCCCGGCAATTTGTTCCTGGGAGAGCTGGCGCTCATCGGCAAGGCGGCGATACGCCTCAGCTTCTTCCAGCGCGTTTAAGTCCTGGCGCTGAATATTCTCGATCAGCGCCCATTCTAAAAATTCCTTGTCGGCAATGTCTTTCACCACCACCGGCACCTCGGTCAACCCGCAAAGCTGAGCGGCTCGAAAGCGTCGTTCCCCGCAGATGATTTCATAATTTTCGGGGCGGATTTCCTTGACCAGAATCGGCTGCAAAATGCCCTTCTCGCGGATGGATGCCGCCAGCTCTTCAATCGCGGAGGGGTCGAAATCATGGCGCACCTGATCCCGGTTTGCATGAATTTTTGTGACCGGCACAAGGCGAAAAGCCTGACGCGCTTGTGCCCCAGAAACACCCGCTGGCATGGTCGCGACGCTCCCGCCAGACACGGCTGGCGCCGACTGCCCTGGCTGTTTATTTATGTAACTATCTGGTATTAAAGCACTTAAGCCTTTTCCGAGCGCCTTTTTCATGACCGCACCTCTTCAGGAAGGTTGTCGCCTAGCTTTGCCGCCTCATTTTCGGCAGCAGGTTGAGCGGGCGCTGGGGTGTTTTTTTGCGAAGGCCGAATTTCAAACCGGGCCTGAAATTCCTTTGCAATTTCAATGTAGGCTTTTGACCCGCGGTTGGCGCTGTCGTACAGCACTGCCGGCTTGCCAAAGCTGGGCGCCTCTGACAATTTCACGGATCGCGGCACGATGACCTTAAAAACCTTCGCGCCAAAAAATTTGCGGACTTCATCAATCACCTGCTGCGTCAGGTTGGTGCGAAGATCAGCCATGGTCAAGAGCACGCCTCCGATTTCCAGCGCTGGTTTTAAGTGAGTCCGCACCAGCTCATAAGTATTCAAAAGCTGGCCAAGTCCTTCCAGAGCGTAGTACTCGCACTGCAGAGGAACAATGATGTAATCACTTGATACCAAACAATTTATGGTTATTAATCCCAGCGATGGCGGACAGTCGATAAGAATGCACTCATATTTTTCTCGAAGCGCTTCCAGGTGCGCCATAAGAACAAATTCACGCCGCTCACGATTGACGAGCTCCAGTTCGGCTCCCGCCAATTCGTAGTTTGATGGAATCAAATCAAGGTTTTCAATCTCTGTTTTTCGGATCAACGGCGCCGGATCAAAGTTTTCCACAAAAAGTTGATAAGCTGTGAATTCAATCGAAGGTTTTTCCTGCCCAAGACCGCTTGTGGAGTTCGCCTGAGAATCCATATCCACAACAAGCGTTCTACAGCCAGCGTTGGCTAATAGAGTTGCGATGTTTATAGTCGACGTTGTTTTGCCAACGCCGCCTTTTTGATTACAAAGCGAGAATATTTTGGCTGACATGGCTGGCTCCTGTGTTTCACGTGAAACATTTTTTAGGAGAAATGGCGCTGGTTCGAAATAATACTAAAAAACACTCCTGCAGGCAACGATTCTTTGAGACTTTCCTGCAAAACTCATTGTTTCACGTGAAACATTTTTAAAATTAGTCGGCTTCCGCCTTATTCCGCCCCCGGGTCTGTTTCTCGATGTGAACAACTAAAAGGGACAGATCGCAGGAAGAGACGCCTGGAATCCTGGATGCTTGGCCGATAGAAACAGGTTTGATTTGAGCTAATTTTTCTTTAGCCTCATGGCTAATGCCTTTAATTGCTTTATAATCAATGGTTTCGGGTATTTGTTTTTTTTCAGAAGTTTTAAACCTGCGCACCTCTTCAAGTTGTCTGGCCGCATAGCCCTCGTACTTTACTTCGCACGAAACCTTGCTGGCTTCGGTCGAATTCAAATCATGCGTCCAAATGCCGGAGCGGGTAAGATCGCTGATTTCCACACCGGGCCGCTTAAGCATTTGATCAAGGCGGGCGCTTTGATGAAATTTTGTGCGCAGGGACTCAATGGCCGTCTTGATCCGCTGCGTAGATTGTTCAAGACGCTCAAAGACATCCTTGGAGATAAGGCCAAAGGCGCACCCGTATTTCATCAGCCGCTCATCCGCGTTGTCCTGCCGCAGCACAATCCGGAATTCTGCGCGCGACGTGAACATTCTGTAAGGCTCTGTAGTTCCACGAGTTACAAGATCGTCAATCAAGACTCCGATGTACGCTTCGGATCGGTCTAATACAAATTCTTTTTCGCCCCGTATTTTTCGCACCGCATTCAACCCGGCCATCAAGCCTTGCGCCGCCGCTTCTTCATAGCCTGAGGTGCAGTTGATCTGGCCGGCTAAAAATAAATTCTGGATCTGTTTTGTTTCGAGCGAATGCTTGAGCTGGGTGGGCGGCGCGCAATCATATTCAATGGCGTAAGCGTTGCGCACAATCTCGGCGCGCTCAAGACCGTGGATCGACTGCACAATCTGTTTTTGAATTTCGGCAGGCAGGCTCATGGACATGCCGTTGACGTAAATCTCGTCCGTATCGAGTCCCTCGGGTTCTAAAAAAATTTGATGCCGGGTTTTATCGCAAAACTTCACGACTTTATCTTCAATGGACGGGCAATAGCGCGGCCCCGTTCCGACAATGCGCCCCGCATAGAGCGGCGACAAATGCAGATGCTCACGAATAATTTGGTGGGTTCTTTCATTGGTGTACGTGATGTGACATGAGATTTGCGGTGTCTCAATCGATTTTGTTCTGTAAGAAAAAGGCTGGGGCGGCTCGTCGCCTTTTTGTTCTTCCAGTTTTTCCCAATCAATACTGCCGGAGCGAAGGCGCGGCGGCGTACCGGTTTTGAAACGGATCAGCTCGATGCCGTTTTTGCGCAGGGAATCCGACAATCCCACCGCGGGAGATTCATCGCGCCGGCCGCCGGCGTAATTTACGTTTCCCACGTGAATCAGTCCCTGCAAAAAGGTGCCTGTGGTCAAAATAACCGTGTCGGCGTAAATTTTTTCATTCGCATGCGTGACGATGCCCACACAGCGGCCGCTCTCGACCAAAAGCCGCGCGGCTTGCGCCTGCTTTAACCACACGTTCGGCTGGTTCTTCAGCGTGCGCGCCATGTAAAGCGAGTATTGTTTTTTATCTGCTTGCGCGCGCGGCGCCCACACCGCGGGACCTCGCGAGCGATTCAGCATGCGGAATTGAATGCCTGTCGCGTCAATCGCCAGCCCCATTTCGCCGCCGAGCGCGTCGATTTCGCGGACAATGTGCCCTTTGGCCAGGCCGCCGATCGCCGGATTGCAAGACATGCGCGCGATCGCCTCTAGATCCATCGACACAAGCAGAACCGGATGCCCGGAGCGCGCCACGGCAAGCGCCGCTTCTGCGCCCGCATGGCCCGCGCCGACAACGATGGCGCCGTAATATTTTGGGGGAAGTGAATCCGGCATAAAATGAGCGCGCTTTGCCTCCGCGATCAGGGT
This sequence comes from Candidatus Omnitrophota bacterium, assembly GCA_023247135.1. GTDB lineage: Bacteria > Omnitrophota > Omnitrophia > Omnitrophales > Aquincolibacteriaceae > JAHFHB01. The sequence continues at coordinate 2,819 of JAHFHB010000082.1, read as the reverse complement.
AAGCGCTTTTTTAGATTCGTTTTGAAAAAGAAAACTCAGCGATCTTCGTGGTAAAGCTCAATGCGCGCCCGGTTTGAAATCGCGTATTGCGCGATGGAAAGCAGATTTTGCATAAACCAGTAAAGCACCAGCCCGGACGGCATGTTGTAGCAGATAAAGCCAAAAAAAAGCGGCATGATGGCGACCATCATCTTTTGGTCCGGCGAAGTGGTGGTCTGCGGCATCACTTTCTGAAAGCCCATCTGTGAAACCACCATTAAAAAGGGCAGCACATTCAGAGACGACCAGTTCAGCAGGGGTATCGTAAAGGGAAATTGCCACAAGCGGTCCGGCTGTGACAGATCCGTAATCCAGCCGAAAAAGGGCGCGCCCTGAAGTTCGATGGCTTCGAACAAAAGCCGGTACATGGCCATCAAAACCGGCATCTGGATCAGCATCGGAAGGCAGCCGGCCATAGGGTTCACGCGGTTGCGCTTGAACAGCTCCATGGTTTCTTTGTGCAGTTTTTCAGGATTATTCTTGTGGTGCTCCTGCAGCGATTTCAGCTTCGGCTGTATCACCTGCATGCGCTTCTGCGATTTGAGGCTAAGCTCCATGATTGGCGCAAACAAAATTTTTATCCCAAGTGTCAAAAGGATGATCGACCAGCCATAGTTGTGCACGTACCCATTTAAAAACTTAAGCGCAAAAAGCAGCCACACTTTAAAGAGGCCGAAAAACCCGCGTGAAAAAACGGCTTCAAAACCCGTGCCTGTTTTCTTGAGAGCTTCGTAGCGTTCCGGTCCTGCATAAATAAAAAACTGCCGCGAAACTTTTTCTCCGGGCTGTGCGGTGACCGGGTCCATGCGCAGAATCGACCAAAGCGTCCCTTCCTGGGCCCGCGTCTCTGCCGCCAGAATCCTCCAATCGGGCTTGACCGCAAAAAGATAATATTTCTTCAAAAACCCCGCCCAAAAAAGCGGCTTGTCCGCATAAAATCCGCTTTTTTCGATTTTGTGGGTTTTGGCGGTATCGATTTTCTCGTGCGTGTAAAGCGCTTCATAAAACGGCTGTTCTGTTTTTGGGGCTGCGCCGTAACTCATGCCGTAAATCAGCTCGGGTGCAAAATTCTTTTCATGGGTTGTGAGGTTTTGCAGGGTGATCTCCAGACTGAAGCCCGCGTCATTCGGCCTGAAAAGATAGGTTTTTGTCAGGCGGAATTCGCCCGGCCTTTCATATTCAAACTCAAAGCGCCCCGCGGCGGCGTCCTGGGATTTGAGGTTAAAGCGCGTCGCCGCAAGATCCGCACTTTCATGCGCCAGCCGCACGCCCAGCGTTCCGGGCGACAACGGCCCGGCATCCTGCATAAAAAAATCTGTTTTGGCTTTGTGCGCAGAAGCAGCGGGGTCTTCGTAGCGCAGCTCAGTGATAGAGCCGCCTTGCGCCGAAAAGTTAAGGCTGAGAGCACCGTTGGTGTATGCGATCTGTTCGGGGATAACCGCCGGCGCAACCGCGCTGTCGTCGGCCGTAGGCGCTGCGGGCAGAGCAGTCTCCGGCGAATTTGTTGTCGTAGAAAAAATCGGGGCCGCCGGAATGCTTTTTTGCGGCGCGATCCAGCGCAGAAAATAAGGGTACCCCACCAGTACGATCATCGACAGCGCCATCGCCAGCCAAAAATTTTTGCCGAGTTCAGGTTCTTTGCTCAAAGTAATCCACTCCTCCCGGATGAAACGGGTGACACTTCATGAGGCGCCGCAGCGCAAAAAAAACTCCGTAAAAAAATCCGGCCTCGCGCAGCGCTGCGCCGGCATATTGTGAACAGCTCGGGTAAAAACGGCAGCGCGCGCCCAGCAGCGGCGATATGCAAAACCGGTAGGCCGCGATCAAAAAAAGCCCCGCCCCGGCAAGCGCTTTATTTCCCAAAGAAAAAACCGAAAAAATTCTCATGTCTCTTTACTTTCGGTGCCCTTATAAACACCCGCTTGCGTGCAAAGCCTGACAAAATCTTCTTCGAGCGCGCGGGTTTCCGGGATTTGCTTTAAGGCCCGCGCCTGCACTACAAGGATGCATCCCGGCGCCCATTCTTGCTGCCTTTTTCTAAAAATCTCACGGACCCTGCGCTTCCAGAGATTTCGCCCCACGGCACGCTTGTCCACACGCTTGCTCACGATCATGCCTAAACAGGCCGGCCCACCCTCAGGGTTCGGCAAAGTCCAGAAATTTAAAAGCCGTCCTTTTAAAAAACGGCCCTTTTTGACCGCTTGCTGAAACTGACCGCTTTTTTTTAAGCGCTGCTTCGGCCCTAGGCGCAGGGACATGCTCAGGTTAAACGGGGGTGAGTTTCTTGCGGCCTTTGCGGCGGCGGCGTTTTAAAATTTTCAGTCCGCCCGCAGACTTTTTACGGGCCATATACCCGTGCTTGTTGCGCCGCTTTCTCTTGGATGGCTGGTAGGTACGCTTCACGCTGTTTTCCTTTCGATAAAATTATGAATGCCCGGGAAATCCCGGTCGTACGTTAGAACAAGGCTACGGATTATAAACAAAAGCACTTTGATTTCCAAAACAAATCTAAAATTCACGTAGACATTTCAATGTCCGGGAGTAAAATTAACCGTCTTATCGTCAAAACCGTTTGGTTTCACGTTTTTGTTCACGGCGATTTAAAAAAACAGCACCACCTCACAACTTCTTGCTTGTGATTATCCTGTGGATGTTTTAGGATAACCTGTGACTTATCTCGAAGTCAAAAAAGTGGTTTTTTGCAATTTTAAAACTTGTTGATATCTTGTGGATAACATGTCTGTTAAAAATATTCCGAGCCCGCCAGAATACCTAACCCA
>JAHFHB010000081.1 GCA_023247135.1 Candidatus Omnitrophota bacterium | reverse complement strand
GCCTTCGCGCTCGCGCGATACCGGCTTGCTGACCACGCAAGCCCTGCTGGCACCGGGAGTGCCGCATGCCGAAGTCGAAGACATTATTTTGAAAACTTACGAAACTTTGCGCAATAAAGGCATCACGGAACAGGAGCTTGCCGTTGCGAAGCAGCAGCTCGAAACTCATATCCTTTATTCCCGCGACGGCTCCTATTCCATTGCAAGCGAACTCAGCTCGCTTATCGCCGCAGGCGACTGGTCTTATTTCACCACCTACCTGGAACGGATTCGTACGTTGACAGTCAAAGACATTCAGCGCGCCGCCCAGCGCTACCTCGTCCCGGAAACCCTGACAACCGCACGGCTGATTTCTAAAAATCCTTCGCCGCGCGAGGCCGTGCCGGAAGGAACGGTCCCGGCCGAACATACCCCGCACGTTTTGACCGAAAGTCCCGAAACCTGGCGCGCTGAAATGGCCGCACCAACACAGCTGCCTCAAAAAACAAGCGCGCCTCTCCAGAGCGGACAGCTTTCAAAGCGGGTGTCCTCAGCGCAAATTGGCCCCATCCAGGTACTCTCGATTAAAACCGCTATTCCTGAAGTCGTCACCCTTCTGGGCTCTTTTGAAGGCGGCGGGCGGGCCTATTCTAAAAATCCGATTCTGCCTGAGATCACCGCCGCCCTGCTGGATGAAGGCACGAAGCGCCGCGGAAAATTTGAAATCGCCGCTCTGCTTGAAAGCCGCGGCGCGCAAATCGCTTTTGACCTGAGCGGCAAGCGCGCGGGATTTAAGGCGCGCTGCCTGTCGCAAGACGTGCCTCTGGTGCTGGAGCTCGTGCATGAGCAGCTGCGCGAACCTCTTTTTGACGCCGCCGAATTCGAAAAACAAAAGCAGCGGCTTTGGGTCAGCATCACCAACGCCATGAGCTCCACCTCCGAGCAGGCGGAAGCGGCCCTGAGCCGGCTCATTTACGCACCGGCGCACCCGGCCTACCACCCCACTTTTGAAAAGGAACTCGAAGCGCTCAAAGACCTCAAGCTCGAAGACGTCGTGCGTTTTCACCGGGAATTTTACAGTCCCAAACGCATGATCGTCACCGCCGCAGGCGCTATCGATGGTAGTGTTTTTCAAGGAATCGTCCGGCGCACGCTCGGCAGCTGGCCTGAGAAAAAATTTCCGCCGCTCAGCATTCCCGTCATGGGCGTTTTGAATGAGCCCAAAAAAGTCACGGTAGCCATTCCGGATAAATCCAAATTTGATGTGATCATGGGCCATGCCATGCCGCTCAAGCTCAAGGACCCCGATTACGATGCGGCCTATCTGGCGAATTTTATTCTGGGGGGCGATTTTTCAAGCCGCCTGTCCGCCAAAGTCCGCGACGACTTCGGACTGACCTATTCCATTTACTCCGAGTTCAACGGCATTGATTTTGAAACGACAGGCGACTGGCAGGTCAACCTGATCCTCAACCCTGCATTTCTGGATCGCGGAGTTGAAGCGGCCCTGCGCGAGCTGGAGCGTTTTAAGGATGCCGGCGTCACCGCGGCGGAACTGGAAGAAAGCAAAACCACCTTGAAAGGCATGTTCAAGGTCAGTCTTTCCACGACCGAAGGCCTGGCCTCGCGGCTTTTGACGAATGCCGAGAACCAGCGCCCGCTGGAAGACCTGGATCGTTACGATGCCCGCATCGATGCCGTCACGCTCGAAAAGACGCAGTCTGCGATTGCAAAGTATTTCCACCCCTCCAAGCTCCAGATCGCCATGGCCGGCCCGGCGGACGATAAAGAAAATGCCCCCGGAAAAACATGAGCCTGATTGATTTCACCATTCTTTCATTCTCGTCGCTTTTTGTGATCGTGGACCCGGTGGGGCTCATCCCGACGTTTCTTTCCATCACCCAAGGCAACACCGTCGAAGAACGCCTGCGCATGGCCCGCCTGGCCACGCTGACCGCAGGCGGGATTCTGCTGGTCGCGGCGCTCACCGGACAATGGATTTTCAAGGTTTTCGGCGTTACGATTCCGGCGTTTGAAATTGCCGGGGGCATCGTCCTGCTTGTGATCGCGCTCGACATGCTTCAAGGCCGGCGCACGGCCGTCAAGGCGACGAAGGAAGAAGAGGCGGAAGGAACGCGCAAGGAAGACGTGGCCATTACCCCGCTGGCCGTGCCCATGATGGCCGGCCCCGGCGCCATTACAACGGTGATTCTTCTGTCGAGCCGCGCGGCGGGCCCGCTTTCGCAAGTGATTCTGGCCGCAAATATCGTCGTCGTTTCAGCGCTGGTCTTTTTGATCCTGAGGATTGCCTCGCTGCACGCCCACCGCTTCAGCGTGATCGCCATGCGCATCGCCATGCGGCTGATGGGATTGCTGCTGGCCACAATCGCCGTTCAGTTTATTTTAAACGGCATCACCAGCGCGCATCTGCTCCACTAAGCCAATAATCATAAGTCCTGACTCATTCCAAATCGAGGCGGAAAGCTTCTCCGGCGCTCAGACAGTCCTCGGCTCTACGAGCCTATGGTCTGGAGATCGAGGACAAAGCGGTAATGCACATCGCCCTTGATCGTGCGCTCATACGCTTCATTGACTTTCTGAACCGGCACGACTTCCACCTCCGCCGTAATTTTTTTGCGGGCGCAGAAATCAAGCATCTCCTGGGTTTCGCGAATTCCGCCAATCAACGAGCCCGCCATTTTCCGGCGTTTGCGGATCAGCGAAAAAGGCTCAAGCGCGTACGGTTTCTCCGGGGCGCCAACCAACACCAGCGTTCCTTCCCGCTTGAGGAAGTTCAGATAAAAATTGATATCGTGCGGCGCTGAAACCGAATCCAGGATCAGATCAAACTGGTCCTGAAGCGGCGCGCTGTCTTTAAGCGTTTTGGTATTGACGAAATGTCTGGCTCCCAGGCGCCGCGCGTCTTTTTGTTTGGATGGAGAGGTGCTGAACACCGTGACTTCCGCACCCATGGCGGCCGCAAACTTGACGGCCATGTGCCCCAGCCCGCCGAGCCCCACCACACCCACGCTTTGGCCTTTCGCAACTTTAAAGTGTTTAAGCGGCGAATACGTGGTCACGCCCGCACATAAAAGCGGCGCAGCTTTGGCGAGCGGAAGCTTGTTTGAAATTTTAAGGACGTATTTTTCGTCCACGGTGATCTGCGACGAATAACCGCCGTAGGTCGGAGTCTTTTGGTCCTGTTCGGTGCAGTTGTATGTAAAAGAAATATGGCTTTCGCAGTATTGTTCCAACCCTTCCTGACAGCTTGGGCACTTGCGGCAGGAATCGACGAAGCAGCCAACCCCGACGGATTCTCCGGCCCGGAAGCGTTTCACTTTTGAACCGGTACGAATCACCTTGCCGACGATTTCATGGCCCGGCACCATGGGAAAAGACGCCTGGCCCCATTCGTCGCGGGCCTGATGAATGTCGGAGTGGCAGACGCCGCAGTAAAGAATTTTGATTAAGACGTCGCGAGCCCCCGGCTCGCGGCGCTGAATCGTAAAGGGCGCTAACTTGGATTTCGGATTTTGGGCGGCATAGGCCTTGGTTTTAAGCATAACGGCTCTGCTAAAAAAAGCTACTCCCCGAGGTACGCATCCGCTTCGATTTCGATGAGCATCTGCGGTTCGATCAGTTTTGTGACCTCAACCATCGTCGTGGCCGGGCGGATATCGCCGAAAAATTCCCCGTGCGCGCGGCCAGCTTTATCCCAGTCGGGAATGTGCGTCAGGAACATGCGCGTACGCACCACCTGGTTCAGCGAAGCCCCCGCTTTTTTAAGCGCCGCTTCCACGTTTTTAAGAGCTTGGATGGTTTGCGCGTACATGTCGCCCGCACCCACAAGACCGTCCGGCGTTGTGGCCGTTGTGCCGGAAACATGCACGTACTGCCCTGCTTTGACCGCGCGCGAATAGCCGATGATAGGCTCCCACTTGGATCCGGTCGAAATATTGGTTCGCATATTTTCTCCTTTTTCACTTTTAACTTGCGTCATCGTCTTCAGAGCTCCTCTCGTTTTTATGCAGGCGCTATCGCAAACAGCATGAACTCTGTGTGCCCAATCATTCTCTGAACCGGGCGTGTCTTCCCGGCGCGGGCCAAAATGTGCCGTTCTAGAAGTTCCATCGCATCCACGCAGAGAAACCCTGCGGCCCGCAGCGCCTCGGCGGTTTTTTCAATCTGATTAAAAGTGGGCGTCAGACTGACAAGCCGCCCGCTGCCCACAAGCGCCTCTTTCACGACTTCCACATCTTCCCAGGGCTGCGGGGTATCAAAAATAGCGACGTCAAACCCCTTTTCAGGAAACGGTTCGCTGGCGACGCGCTGATGAAAAGTCACGCGTTCCATGAGTCCCGCGCGGGTTAAGTTTTTTACGGCATTCTGAGGCAAATCCGTCCGGCGGTCGAAGGTATGCACATGCCCCGCGGGCCCCACGGCCTGCGCGAGCGCCATGGTCAGCGACCCCGAACCCGTTCCGACTTCGAGCACTTTGGCGCCCGGAATCACCCCGGAGCGCAGAATCAGGTAGGCCGCGTCTTTGGGATAGATGATGCCGCTTTCGCGCGTAGCTTTCATCATAAGATCGTCCAACGAAGGTTTCAGCAGAAAACAGAAACCGTGTTCGCATTGGATGCGCGTGCCAAAAGGTTTGCCGAGCCAGTCGTCACAGGGCAGCGGCTTGCCGCAATGAATCCCCACGCGCTTGCCCGGCCGCGCATCAATCAGGTAGGTCACATCCTCGTCGAACCAGACCAGCACCAGGTCGCCTTCCTTGATCAGACGGTGTTCGCGTGTGCTCGCCGCGTGTGCCGCCTGCACCGGCTCCGCCGTCTGCGCTGTTTCAGCGGCCGTGCCGGTTTGAAGTTCGCTGGATCCGGATAAATTTTCAGTCATAAATTCCTTTCGTCTCTCATTCAGCCATAAAGCATAATCCAAGATACGTCATCCCCGCGAAAGCGGGGATCCAGGTGCATGGATTCCCGATCTCGCTACGCTCGTCGGGAATGACGCGTAAACTACCAAAACGCCTTGTGGGCAAACTGCACCAGTTCTCTAAAGTTCTTGAAAAGCCCATCCGGCTTGGCGGCCCTGAGTTTATCCGCCTTCACGAATCCGTGCGTCAGCACGATCACATCGACGCCGGCCGCGCGCGCAGTTTCAATATCCACGCCGCTGTCCCCGATCCAAAGCGTCTCGTCTTTTTCTACTCTCGCCATTTTCATCAAATCAAGAGTCGACGCCGGATCGGGCTTCTCATGATACCCGCTGTTGCCGCCAATCACCTTAAAAAAATAGCGGTAGATCAAGAGTTCATGCAGCAGGTCTGAGCTGAACGGCTCGGGCTTGTTCGTAATCACCGCCTGGCGCGCGCCTTTCATGGTATCGAGAAACTCGCGCACGCCGGGATAAAGCGTGGTCGCGTCCAGCATGTGTTTGGCGTAGTACTCGCGGTAGACCTGCGCGCCCTTGCGGATTTTCTGGGGATCCTCCGTCTGCAAGCATTCGGCCACCAGATGCAGAAGCCCCTTGCCGACATGGCCCCAGATCATCTCATGCTCCAGGTAGGGCAGCCCAAAACTCACCCGCATGTGATTGGCAGAGCGGGCAATGTCCTGGCGCGTATCGACCAAAGTTCCGTCAAGATCGTAAATCAGCAGTTTTTTATGTTTTAAATCTATCACGAGGAAGCGTCGTTTTATCTCTGCCGGTGACAGAGACCATCCTGTACCCAACGCTGTTGGCGTTGGGTCATTCAAGCCCCCGTCGGTGACGGGGACCATCATGTACCCAACGCTGTTGGCGTTGGGTCATTCAGGTTTTTTCCTGGCGGGGCAAACGGCCGGCCTGTGTCTTCTGGAAACGTCCGCCCCCAACCCCCTGCGCCGCCGTGACTGCGCGCTTGTTAAACCCGGTATGGGCGAAGAGACCGTACATGGTGGCATGCCAGTCGTATTCGACCTCCTGCTGTTCATAAACGCATTTTTCACAGCGCACGTAATGATGGCCGGAGCGTGAAACTTCTTCAAAACCTTCCGAGGGGTCGAAATTTTTTCCGCAGAAATTACAAAACATCGTTTTAAGGCCGGCGGATGGACGCGAAAGGCTCCGCGGGCTCAGCCTGATTTTTCAGTTCTAAAATTTTTTCCTGCATCTGCTGTACGCCAAGCGCCGTTCCAGCAAGAGCCTGGGCGCTGAACTGTTCGACATACTGCCATTGATTTTTTAAAAAGTAAAGAATTCCTGTCGCCGGCGTTTTCTTGAGCAGGCGCTCCACGGCCAGGGCGTAAAGCCGGATTTGCAGACCGTACTCGTGGCTTTTGACCTGCTCCGGACTGCCCACCGCCGTTTTGTAATCCAGAATGTGCCAGCCGCCCTCCCTGTCTTCAAAAAGAACGTCAATGATCCCCTGAACCATGCCGTGGCGCTCATTCAGGATAAACGGCAGTTCGCGCAGCACCCGCCGCGCCCGGCGCAATCGTTCGAAAAGCTCCGTCTGCATAAAAAGTTTCAGCAAGCGGCTGGCCTCGGCCGCCTCGGATGGGCGGCCGGCAAAACAGGCCTTCAAGTGTTCCTCCAGCCGCTCGGCCGGATTTTTAAAATGAATTCGCTCCAGCAAAGCGTGCATGGCCGTTCCAAAATCCGCGGCGCTTTGCGGTTCAAGTTCTGTTTCACGCGCCGCCAGGTTGTGATCCTGCATCCTGTCGGGAAAGCCCAGTTCGTACACGCGTCGGTAATCCTCACCGGAGCGCGCAAAAACAGCAAATGCCGAAACAGGCAGATCCACAACACGGACCGGCGTACTGCGGCGCTTGAGCAGCCGCGCCCGCAGCATTTCCTCAAACGCAACCGCGGCCTGGGGATCTTTTGAAACTGCAGGGTTCCAAGCCTTGATCTGCCCAAGAAAATCTGCCGCCGTCCATTCCTGCGAACCTTTAAACGCCGCCTTCGGCAGAGAGGTCTCATCCACCTCCGCCGTTTCCCGCCCAAGCGGCGATCGGCGGACCCACTGAATCCAGGAAGGCACGTCGTAATAACTTTCTTTCTCTTTGATTTCGCGTTCGCCGACACCGCAGAGGATGAGCTTTTTTTGCGCGCGCGTCATGGCCACATACAGCAGGCGTTTACGCTCCTGCTTTTCCGTCATTGAGAATTGCTCCTGCAGAGCCGCCAGCCGGTACGGAGTCTCCCACTCCCCGCTGGCCTCATTGCGAACTTTCAGCGCCAAACCGCCTGCCGGAAATGCCCAAATTGCGCCGCCGCCCTGGTGGCGGTCGCTGCGGCCCATATCCGCGATGAACACCACGGGGAATTCCAGTCCCTTGGCGCGGTGAATCGTCATGAGCCGGACCACCCGGCCGCTTTTTTCGGCCTCAAGCTGGGCCTCGGATTCGCGCGCCTCTTCCATCTCCAGCCGGCGCAAGGCGCTTAAAAAATCCCCCAATGCCGCCGGCCGCAGGTCTTCCGCCCTGCGCGCAAGCCCGATGAGCTTGCGCAGATTGGCAAGGCGCCGCACGCCGTCGGGGCCCGCAAGCACGGGCATTTCAAATGCGGTGCGTTCCAGCGTTAAATCCAGCAATTCAGTGAGGCGCAAACGATCCTTGGCCTCCAGTAATTCCCCGGCCAGCTGCCGGAAAGAAAACAGCCTTTCTTTTTCCGCGCTTTCGATTTCAGCAATCGCCTCCAATTTTTCGAGGCCGGTAAAAAGCGGCGTACCGGGGTCTTCGTCTTTCGCCGTACGCGCCAGCCAAAAAAGTGCGTTATCAGAAATTTGAAAAAGCGGCGAACGCAGGCACGCGGCCAGCGGGATATCCGCCAGCGGATTCTCGAGAAATGAAAGAAAACTGACCATGTCCCGGATTTCTGGCTGCTGGTAAAACCCGCGGCTTGAAACTGCAAAATAAGGAATCCCCGCCTGCTTGAGCGCGTACTCGTAAATTGGCGCATCGGTCATGGCCTCGAATAAAATCGCCATGTCCCCGTAACGAAAACCTTCCTCATGCAGGCCTAAAATGCGTCGGGCAATGCGCCCCGCCTCCGTCATGCGGGCCTTGGCCGTTTCACCCTTACCGGCTT
>JAHFHB010000080.1:6791-8102 GCA_023247135.1 Candidatus Omnitrophota bacterium | reverse complement strand
CCTGAAATGAGCCGGCAGTACGGGGACGGCAAGGAAAAGGTGATCGTGGCTGCGCCGAATGTGTATCCGATGGTGGCAGAACAGCAGCACATTGCCGGGACGCCGGCGGTTTTTGAGCCCGGATCCATTGAAGAAATTTTGGATTTCTCGATTCGTGAAAGTGAAGAAGCCGATAAAGTCGCCGTGGGCGTGGCCCGTGCCGATGACCAGCTCAGCGCTGCTTTGGCCAAGGCCTCCGTGATCGGCCCTGACGGCCGCTCCCACATGATCATGCCGGATAACCGCATCCCCGGCCAGAATCTGATGGACAGTCCGATCGGTTACAAACGCATGGGCATTCTGATGGTCAAGCACCAGCGCAATGCGGATCAGTACGGCATGCGTTACTGGTATGGCAAAGAACGCGAACAGGCCGTGCCGTTTTTTCAGAGCCTGCTCATGGCCATTTTTGGCGGCGGCAAACCGGCGCAGCCGACCGAAGTTCAAGCGCTTAGCTGGGCTTACCGGACAAATTTACCGAACAACATTTCAGAATTCGTGACGGCTCAGATGCGCCTGCACGAAGTGACGACCTTGATGAATGACTACCGGGCGCAGTTTTTGGGTGATCTCACGAGCGGAAAGAATGCGAACGGTTATGCGCCCTGGGCATTGCCGCGCGCACTGACGCGGACCTCCGATACGGAGCATGTCGGGGATGCTTTCAGCAGTATCAGCCAAAAGTTTCACGGAGGCAACATCCAGGCGGAAGTGCTGGCCGCGGTGGAAATGCGCAACATTGCGGAACTTTCCAAGCTGCAGCTGCAGAATGAAAAAGTTTATGAAGTCAGCCAGATTATGAGCAGTTATTACTGGGCGCATGAACAAAAGATGCAGATGCAGGAGGTGGTCGCGCAGTTCCGCTCGCAGGTCGAGGTTTTGACCCGCCAGATTGCACAGCTTGAAAAAGAGCGTGCCGGTCAGGCGAAGGCCAAGGGCGACATTCGCGGACTTCAGGGCACGATCGAGCGTTTGCAGAATCAGCTCTCGTCGCTGCAAAACCTGCTCAATGACCATGCGGGCAAAATCGTGCTTTTACAGCAGGATGAAGAAAATGCGCTGAGGGCGCTCAAAAAAACGGCCGGCCTGCGCGCGGGCACGACCGTGAAGCTTGAAAAAATTCTGCAGTCGATCACCAGCCGCGAACAGCTCGATCACCTGCTTAAACGCATTTTTGATCAGTATTATCACCGCCATGTGTACCTTGCTGATTCCGCCATGCACCTGTCTTACGCCACTTACCTGGAACAAGCCGGCGTGCGGCAGGGAGGG
>JAHFHB010000080.1:0-6781 GCA_023247135.1 Candidatus Omnitrophota bacterium | reverse complement strand
CGCTGGATGTGCCGATCATCGATCCCAAGCGCGGGCTGGTCAACATCAAGAGTGCTCAGCTCAAGGATTTCCGCGAAGACGCGCAGATTCAGGATGAAATGGTGCAGATCGGGCAATACCGAGTCATTCTCAAAGCCGAAGACCGCCTCCGCACGGGGGAAGCGGAAATCAAGCGTGAGGACATTCTTTATTTATCCAGCCAGAAAACCCTGGGGCGCAGTCTTCTGATGAGCGCCGACCTTAAGGATTCTGACGGGGCGCGCTTTGCCGCCCGGTTTGAAGAAATTTTAAAACGTAATCTCAGCCAGCCTGAAACACTGAGTGTGGCCGCGAAATTGTTTGAACAAGCGGGCCTGTTCAGCGCGGCTGAAGCGCTGCGGCCGAAAGAAGCCGCGGCGGCTGCCGCGTGGGATGCACGCGTACGCAGTCTGGTGAATTATCTGAAAGGGGAGAGCGAACGTGTGACAGAAACGCGGCATATGCAAAAAACGCGCCCGGAAGAATTCATCATGGAAATCGGTTTTGCGCGCATTGACGTGCTGAAGTTCCGCATGGAAATGGAACAGCGCCGCCGCCAGCTTGAGCTTTTGAAACGCGACCGCCTGGCACTGCCGAACGTGCAGGATATTCCGATCGTGCAGGCCCTCCGCAAACAGCGCGGCGGAAAAATCGTCATTAACGCCAATCTCGAAGAACTCAATCGCCTGCACCGCCCGCCTTCACTCAGGCTTTTCGACAACAAGATCGGCCAGGCGTGGCGAGCCTACGGCGCACAGGATTTTTATCAGAATACGCGCCACACGTCGGCGAATCTGATTCTGTCGGCCAACTTTCCGCTGCACACGCCGCTGCGCGGTTCCATTGAAGAAAACAATCAAATGATCATGCGCCGCCGCGATCCGCCTAAAAACAAGATGTCCGTATTTCCGGGGTCAGGCGCCGTGCCGGTCTACCGGCTTGAGGTGGAGCCGAGCCAGCAGGTTTCACAGACCACAGGCGTGTTTATCCCGCTCTCCTTCGGGGGTTCAAGTTCAAGCGGCGGAACGACGACGACTTCGCAGGGAGCCTCGGCTTTTGCCGTGACGACCGGCAATGTCACTGTGACTCCGATCGTGACCTCTGAAACGCAGACGAACGCGAGCGGCGGCGGTCTGGATCTTGTCGCGCTTGGCTTGAGCGGTATTTTTGCGGGGGTGACCTTTAGAACGCGCCTTCTGGGTGCTTATGACGCCTCGGCCCGCGATAACGCGTTGATCCGGGCGCAAAGTACGGCCGCGCTTGAAGCCCGCCAGCAGGAATTGATCTGGACCGAGCAGTTGGCGCAGGCCGCCAGTTATCTTTCGCAGATGCGCGATATGCACGTGGAATCGTTCCGCCTGCGCAACATGCGCAAGGCCGATAAGGATGCCATCGGCAAGGATCTGCGCGAGGACCGGCACGCGGATGCGGCCCGCATCGAGGTCGCCTATGAACTGGCCGCGGCGGATGCCGATCTTTACGGGCGCGCGCACGAATCGGCGGCGCTGGACTTCCTCGCAGTGCTCGAAGCCCTGCCCGGTGATTATCTGATCAACGTATTGGATCCTGACAGCGGGGCCATGCTGAATTTTTCGTTCCTGAGCGAACTGCCGGAAAATGTGCTGCAGCAAACGCGCCAGAATTTAATGGCGGGACAGCCGGTCACAAAAGCGCTGGCGCCGGTTTACAACTCCCTGCATTACGGAACCCTGCTGAATATCGACCGCGCCATGCATGCAGCCGCGGCGAACAATGATGAAGCCCGGATCTACATGGATCAACTGGCCATGAGCTGTAACCGCTCGGCGGAATACGCGGCACAGATGAATGCGTTTAATCTGGACCTGGCTTTGCAGATCGGTTTTCCCAACAGTTTTATCGGGATTCGCGGCGAATGGGTCTTGAACGACGGCGGCGTGGGGGCGGCCGGCCAGTCGAAAGAAGCCGCCATCCGCCAGCAGTTGATGGCCCAGGTGCGGCAGTCGCAGCAAACGAAAAAAGCAGTCTTCACGCAGGCGATCGACGACGGCAAATGGGCGACGCGCAACTACCTGCTTACCGATGAGCAGTGGCGCGAAGCCAATGAACTTTATCTGATGGCGACCGGCCGCGTGCGCGGCGATCAACAGCGCTTCAATCAAGCCAATTTCCGCGAAATCATCGACTGGCAGTCGCAGAGCAGTTACGACCGTATTCGCGCCAAACATAGCCTGAAAAATGCCAAAATCCATTACTTTAACTTGCTCAAGCACTACGGCATTTACAACGAGGTCATGGCGGGCATGCGCCAGCTGCCCGGCGTGCAGGCTCCCAAAGAAGCGGATCCCACGAAGCGCATCGAGAAACTGCTGGAACAGAGCCAGCAGGGTGTGCTGCAAAAACTGCCGGCGGCCCAGCGGCCGCAGGCGGGTGTTTCGGCGCTGGACCTGCCGCATCTGATGGTGATGGATAATTTTCTTTCGCCGCGGCGCGATATCGTGGTTTCAAAAGACCCGCCGCTGCCGGCCGACGGCAGTTTGAACGGCTTTCTTGAGCCGGTGCGCCGGTTGCTGGATGATGCGGAAATTCCGTACGGGCCGGAGTACGTGCTGAATCTGAACGACTGGGTCCTGACGATTTTCGACGGGCATGCCAAAGACCATTTTATGGATGCCAAGCGTATGGAACAGAAGCTCGATTACATGCGCGGCGCTCTCAGAATTCTGAAGCGGCCGATTGCCCGGCTCGAAAGCGCGCCCGCCTGGTTGAAAGAACGCTTCAAAGACAGACCCGACGCGACGCTTCTGGAGGCGTACCAGGAATCGCGCGCCTATTACCAATTTGTCCGGGACACGGAACGAATCTTCGCGATTAAAAATGAAAAACATCTTTTGAATAATCTGCCGATCCGGGTCTCGGCGCATTTGCGCGAGCGTTTTGAGGACGGCGTGATCGTGCCGGATGTGGATGTGGATTTTAACCTGCTTGGGCTTTTGAGTTATTACGCGTCGCGCGCCATGAACCTGGAGGATAAATCCACCGGCAAAACCCGCGCCAATCAGGATGCGTACATTCCCTGGGACATCGGCTGGACGATTTACGGTATGCACGAAATCCAGGATCCGTCCCAATTGCCGCCGCATGAAACCACCGATTACGTGGAGTGGCTGGTCAAGCGCGTGATCAACCAGGATGAATTTGAAAACCGCTCCGGGAATTTGTCGCGTGACGACCAGATCAAACAGGAAGAGCGGGTGCGTAAAATTCTGGCGGATCTGTACCGCCATCCGCTGACACAGAAGCCGGTCGAGATGACTGCCTTCGGCGACGGGTTTGAACAGGGCAAAAAAGGCGCGTATAACGGCGCCTTTCTTTTGACACCGCTCTTGACCGGCCTGAAGTCTCAGCAGAATCAGGATCAGGGCCGCCAGAATTTAGTCGACCTTGTCGCCCTGCTCTACCGTGATGACAAGCTGGCGAACATGCGCGGTTTCTACGGACGCATGCCGCGGGAACTCATTCTGCGCCACCCGGACTCCGCGCTGATGCGCGCCATCGTACGCGCGGATGTGGACCCGGACGACAAACTTCAGCATTTTGAAAATATTCCGCGCGCCATCCAGCGCATGCTGGCGCTTTTGCCGGACCCAGCGCTGCAAGGCAAGGCCCGTCAGGCCGATTTTAACTTAACGCCGGGGGATCTGAAAAGCCTGAGCGATCAAGGCCGTAAAGCCTACGACGAAGCGTACCGGGAATATGACCGCGCCAAGAAACTTTTTATCTACCAGGAGCGCGAGATCGAAGAGTCGCTTGTGCTGGGCCGTGCGATGTTCTGGATCCGCTATTCGCTGGAAGATACGCGCGACCCTGAGATGACGCGTATTCGTGAAAAGTATTTCCCGAGCCGTGAAACGGTGGATCCCGATGATCCCGCTGCCATGGGTGTGATCGGGGCCATGGATCCAACCGATCAGCAGATTGTCCTCCGTAAGGTCAAGGAGTACCTGGATAATTTTGAGAAATTGATCACGCCGGTCAATGCGCTTTTTGCCAAGGCGGGTGACGGTCCGGCGGTGAATCAACCCATCAACAAAAATAACGATGACGATTTGGGTTTTTTAAGCGCGCTGATCGAGTACGCCGATTTTAACTGGCGCGGCGCGGATGAAACTATCGATGCCGCTCTCGGGCGTGAAAAAGAATTGCTGACCCAGGCGCTTGAGAATGTCGGTGATGAAACCAGCGGGGTGAAGGGGATTGTGCGTGCCTTGGGAGACAAGAATGCCTTTGATTTGCGTCAATCCTCAAACATCGGACTGCTGACCTTTTTTACGCTGGAACGCGCGGTGGATGGCATTGCAGAAACGGCGAATCGGGCGGATCAATTGATCCGGATGCTGAAAGACCCGCGTTTTCTCGGGCATCTGGCGCCTGAACCCGAAGGCGAATCCCTGCTCGACCGTTACTTCAAGGCGCTGGGCGTGATTGACGATGAAACGCTGAGCGATTATGGCGTTACGAATGTGCGTGAGCTGATGTTGAAAGTGCGTGCCGGAAAAACAGAAGCGGCCCGCAAATTATGGATCCGCCTCTACGGCCGTGTCGCGGCCCTGCAAAAAGAAGTTTTCGAAGACGTGGATACGCGCCTGCTGGATTCTGAGCAGGTGTCGCTGGACGCGTTTGCCGAAGATTTGCGCTACCGCATCCGTGTGGCTGAAATTTTCAAGCAGCGCTTTGAAGCCATGCAAGACGCGGCGGATCCGCGCGTCCAGGGTTATGTCGATTACGTGGACTGGGTCAATGGCAACCGCCAGGGCGCGGTGGAAGACCAGTACCAGGTGGAACTCGAAGCTTTTCTGACGCAGAAAAAATTTGAAGACGTGCGGCGCGGACTCGCAGAGGAAAAGGGCGGCAAGGTGGTCTACGCTTCTGAAAAGCTGGCCAGGAAACGTGAAGCGCAATTCCGCGAAGATTTCCGCGCCGTGCGTTTTGACGGCTACCTGTCGTCGCTTTCGACGGCTCTGCGTGCCCGCGAAACGCTGAAAACCAAAGGCGCCGGCTCCGAAGAATACAAACTGCAGAAAGTAAAGTTCGAAGATCTGGATAATCATGTGGCCCGCATTCTTTTGGCCCGCGAGCTTGAGAAAGCGGGCATTCTTTCGGTGGCCGACCGCGGCCTGGCTTTCCAGGAAGCGCGGGAAGAGGATATTGCCAAATACCTGCTGGGCCAGCTCAAAAGCCTTGACCGGATTCAGCGCACACTGCCGCAGGATTCCCTTGAGCGTCTTTCACTTTATTACCGCAATTACATCACTCCGCCCAAGCCTGAGCGCATGACCGACGCGGCCTGGCAGGCTCTGGACATCCAGGCCCGCCGCGAAACTCTTTTCGGCAAAACGATTCTCGAAACGCTGGATCGCATCGAAACGCTTGTGCAAAGGGCGAATGACCCGGCGAACGGCATCCAGCCGATTCCGCCGGATGACATCGAGGCGACGCTTGAAAAATACCGCGGCAAGCGGCTTTTCCGCGACCGGCTTGAAGCCAATATCACCGGCATTATCGCGCAGACCGTGCGCCATAACTTCAGCTTCTCCATGATTCTCGAGAATTTTTATGCGCACGCGGGCGGGCGCGAGCTTTCCGCGAAACTGCGGCAGATGGAGCATCGGTACCCGGATTTTGTAAAAACGCTTCAACCGGGCGCGGATGTTTTCTCGGAAACCGAGCAAGCCCTGCTTTTGAGCGCGGTGCGGACAGCGCTTGTGATGGAGCGCCTGGTGGATCAAAACGGGCGTTACTACCTCTTGCGCCGGCTCAATCCGGAAGAAGTCTCAAACCTGACCCGCAGTATTCTCGAGAAAAACCAGTGGCTGGAGAATCCGTCTGAACGTATTCATGACCCCGAAGTTTTGAGCGAACGCCTTGAAGATTTGGTCAACAGGATATTAAAAGACGAAGTGCTGACCCGCAACGAGCAGAAACCCGGGTACAACATCCGCGTCAACGCGCTGATTTTCAACCGGGAGTACTCGGACCGGGCGCCTGATGAAAAGGAAACGGCGCGGCCTTATTTCGTGCACGTTTTTGAAACGACCGGAAACGTTCTGCGCGCTTACCGCCAGGTCGTTGACCGCCTGTTTCAGGAGCAGCCTGGCCTGGAAATCAAGGATGGCCTGAGCGGGGCGGGCGTGCTGGACAGGCTGGATTCCATATTGGCGGAAATGCAGAAACTAAAGATCCCCGAAGCGGTGCGCAAGACGCTTTTTACGGACGCGGAGCGGGCCGAGATCGAGGCCCTCGACGGCTGGCGCAAACTGCGCAGCCAGTTGATTTACCTGGAAGAAGCGCAGGCGCGCCTGATCTCGCAGGGTATTTTTGACAATCACACCTACGAATATTTTCTTGGGCGCACGACCGAACTTTTGACGGAGATTGAAAACGTGGAGGGCAAGAGGCCGGAAGACATCCGCCTGGCGGATCACCTCAAGCTCGACCGTTTTTTCACGAAAGATGCCGGCGGGGTTTACGAGCGGGAAGCCGGCGGCGCGCTGAAGGTGGCCGATCCCGTAGACGTGAAGTCGACGGATGTGCAGTTGATGGTGACGACGATCCGCGACATCGACCGGATTCTGCAGCAGGGCGTGCGCAATCTCAAGGACGGGACGAAACTGGATTTGAGAGCGGCGCGGATCGAAGATTTGACCGTGGCCCAATACCGTGAACTGGTGCGCTGGACCGAAAAACGCCTGGAAGCCGCGCGCGCGGCGCCGGACGATTGGCA